>JARRNG010000150.1:0-3230 GCA_037385265.1 Nitrospirota bacterium | reverse complement strand
TCGAAGGCGAGCACCTCGCTGAGGGCCCTCAGGGCCACCTGCACCTGCGAGGCGTCGGGCTCCCGGGTGGTGAGCCTCTGGAGCATGAGGCCCGGAAAGACGATGGCCCTTCCCACGGCGGTCCCGGATATCCTAGAGGAAAGCTTCAGGGCCTCGTAGGAGATGCCGGCTATCAGGGGTATGAGCACCACGCGGGAGAGGAACTTCGCCGCGAAACCCCAGGGCTGGGGGATGAAGGAGAATACCAGTATGCTCACTATCATGACTATCAGGAGGAAGCTCGTTCCGCACCTCGGGTGAAGGGGGCTGAACTCCGGGGAGTCAGCCTCGTCGAGCCTTCCATGCTCGAAGGCGTGGATGACCTTGTGCTCGGCGCCGTGGTACTCGAAGACGCGCCTGATCTCCGACCAGAGGCCTATGATCAGTATGTAGAGAAGGAACACCGCCACCCTTATCAGGCCGTCCACCAGGTTGAAGGCCAGGGAGCTTTTGGCCACGGTGCCCAGGGCCAGCCCTATGAGCTTTGTGGCGTAGAGGGGCAGGGCTATGAAGAGCCCTATCCCCAGGAGGAGGGAAAACCCGATGGTCGCCGCTATGGCCTTGCGGCTCAGGGGCTTTTCGTCCTTGTCCTCGTAGGCCTTGCTCGCCGAGAACTCCAGGGCCTTAATGCCCAGCACCAGGGTGTGGAAAAGGACAAGCACCCCCCTGATGAGGGGCATCCTGAATATCCCCGGAAGCTCGCTCAGCCGCTCGCGCTTGACGTGGATCTCCCCCTTGGGGTCCCGCACGGCCAACGTCCAGCCCCTGCGGGACTTCATCATCACTCGGCCCGCGCCTTCGGCGCGGCCAACGACTCGTCTATGAAAAAGCCCTAACCTGCCTCGGTCTGGGACTTCTTCGGGGCTTTTCTGTACTTCTTCTTGAACTTCTCGACCCGGCCCTCGGTGTCCATTATCTTCTGCTTGCCCGTGAAGAAGGGGTGGCACTTCGAGCAGATGTCCACGTGGATGTCCTTGTTCGTGGAGCGGGTGACGAAGCTCTCGCCGCAGGCGCAAACGACCTTGGCCTCTTCGTACGCCGGATGAATGTCTTGCTTCAACTTTCCCTCCAATTAGCTCCGAATTGATGGAACTTAAAAAAATATTATAAAGGAATCGCCCTCGTTTCGGCAAGAGACCCGCCCCGGGGCGATTTTTCCGGGAGGCCAAGTGCCAGCGTTATCTATGCGCCCGGGGGCCATGCCGGTCGTGTCCCCCCTCGGATTTCGCCTCTCGCCCGCTACTTCTGAGCCACCCTCCCGGTGGCCGGGTCGTAGCGGTAGCGCGAGGCATCGAGGCCCATGGAGGAGGCCAACTCCTCGATGCTCTCGGGGTAAGTGCCGTTAAGGGCGCGGTAGGATTCCACGGACTTCCTCAGGGCTTCGAGGTTGGCGGCGTCGGCTGCCGTTCCGGCCCTCTCGATGGGGCGGACTATCGCCTTTCCGTACTCCTTGCCAGGGTTTTCCTTGCAGGCGGCGAGGCCCGCCAGGGCCAGGGCGACAACCAATATCGTGAAAAACCTGCTCATTTCCGAAAAGTTGGAGCGGGCGACGGGATTCGAACCCGCGACCAAGAGCTTGGGAAGCTCTCACTCTACCACTGAGTTACGCCCGCGCTGGTTTTAATATATCACAGTCAGCGCCGGGCGCGCGAGAGGCCTAATAGCTCTTATCGTTGTTGCAGTCGACCCTCAGCTCCTGGCCGGAGACGGGGGTCCCCGCCTTTCCCACGGCCCGGGCCCTGAAGCAGGGGTCCTGGGCGTTTCCGTCGAAGTCGAGGTCCTTTTCGATGCAGTAGTAGTACTTCAGCATTTCCGTGCTTCCGGGCTTGAAGGCCGGAAGGACTCCCCGTATCGCGGCCACGTCGGCGTCGGAGGTGCAGCCTCCGGCCCCGGCGGTATAGTCGCCCATTTCGGCATAGTACTGCTCCTCCAGGAGCCTGATGGACTCGAGGTTGGTCATCGCCTCGGTACGCATGGCCTTGGTCCTCTGACCGGCCTCGCCATCAGGCACACGCTGGCCCTGCTCCCCGAGCAATGCCTGTGTCAGCCTGAGCAGGGCAGCCGCCTCCTGGTTTTCGGGATCGGCCATAACGGCTTTCGTTAAAGCAGCCTCGGCCTCTCCCCAGAGCGAAAGGCGAACATACCACAGGCCAAGCTGAAAATGAGTATACCCAAAATGGGGAAAGTTTTCGCTGCCCTTCTTCAGAACCCGGACTGCCTCCAGGGCAAGCGCCCTCTGTGCCTCGGCATCGCCCTCCTTGCCCAGCTTGTCGCGGAGCCTCTCGAAGAGCCGCCCGCCCTGGTAATAGGCCATGAAGTTTCTGTCGTCCGCCGTCAGGGCCTCGCGGAGGTGCACCATGGCCTTCCCGTATTCGCCCGCCTCCAACTCCTCGCTGCCCAGCTTGGTAAGAACGTACGAGGCCTGTGAGGGCCGCTCGTAGATGGATTGGCCGTCTTTATTGAGGGCCTTAGCCACGAGCCCGCCCTCTCCGTTCCACGAGGACGCCCCCTGGAGGGAAAGGACCGCGTAGGAGGCCACGAAAACCAGCGATACCGCCACGAAAGCGGGTTGGCTCCTTATCTTCGAAATCCCCGCGGCAAGAAGCAGGGCGAAGGCCGCCGCCGGAAGATAGAGGTACCGCTCGTCGAGCACCGCGCCGCTGTAATCGATCACGAAGAACGAGGGCAGAAGCGCAAGGACCACCCACGCCACGAGAAAGGCCTCGAGCCTGAGCCCCCAGGCGTAGAGGAAAGCTGCCGACGCAATCAGCGCAAGCCCCGCTAGCATGTAAAGGGCGCTCCCTGGGACCTGGGGATAAAGGTCAAGGCCAAAGGGGAAGACGAGCTTTCCCGCGTAGTAGCCGAGGCCGGGGGTTATGCCCATATCGAATAGCCCGTTTTTCACTGCCAGCTCCGGCGCGCCGCCCAGGGCGAGCGGAACAAGGACATAAAAGGCGACCAGCGCAGCGGCGCATACGCCCACGGCCGGGGCAATGCGCCTCAAAACGCCGCCGGGGCGCCCGGAGAGCGCGAGCGCAAAGAGCGGAATGACCGCCGCCAGGGCGAGGGCCTTTTCGCTCCCAAGAAGCGAGAGGAAGAAAAACGTCCCTGTCAGTGCGAGCCAGGCCGCGCCCCGCGTCCGATCCTCAAGGCGTGTTCCCGGACCCTGGCGGCCAGGGCCCTTAAGACCC
>JARRNG010000149.1:0-2534 GCA_037385265.1 Nitrospirota bacterium | reverse complement strand
GGGCTGGGGTGGCGTGATGAGGCCCGGAAGGATGGCGAGGGAGACTGCCCTGGCCCTGTTCGAGGGGGCGGGACTCCTCGAGCTGGGGAGGATGGCCGACGAGCTGAGGGCCGAGCTCCACCCCGAGGGCAGGGTCACCTTCGTGGTGGACCGGAACATAAATTACACGAACATCTGCGTTAACCGCTGCCGCTTCTGCGCCTTCTACCGCGACGAGGACCATCCCGAGGGCTACGTGCTTTCCAAGGACGAGCTCTTCGAGAAGATAGAGGAGACCCTCTCGCTAGGCGGCACCCAGATACTCATCCAGGGGGGGCTGAACCCGAAGCTCGATCTGGATTACTACCTGGACCTCCTGCGGTCCATAAAGGAGCGCTTCGACATAAACGTCCACGGCTTTTCGCCTCCTGAGATAACCTATATCGCCGAGTGCTCCGGCATCACCGTCAGGGAGGCCCTGGGCCTACTCCGTGAGGCGGGGCTGGACTCGATACCCGGCGGGGGGGCGGAGATCCTCTCGGACAGGGTCAGGGAGGTCATGAGCCCCCGGAAGCTCAAGGTCCGGGGGTGGCTGAAGGTGATGCGCGAGGCCCACGGCCTGGGCATGAGGACCACTGCCACGATGATGTTCGGAGCCGGCGAGAGGGCCGAGGACATCGTCGAGCACCTGGATAGAATAAGGGAGCTCCAGGACTTGACGGGAGGGTTCACGGCCTTCATCCCCTGGTCGTTCCAGCCGGGGAACACGGAGTTTCAGGGGATGCCCGCGGCCACGGCGGTGGATTACCTGAGGGTGCTTGCCATCTCCAGGCTGTACCTCGGGCGCCAACGACATGGGCTCCACGATGATAGAGGAAAACGTGGTAAAGGCTGCCGGCGTAAGCCACAAGGTGTCTCTGGAGGAGATGGTCGAGGCCATAAAGGCGGCCGGGTTCGTTGCGGCGCAGCGCGACACATACTATAATCTGCTGAAGACTTATTAGAGGCTGGAGGTATCATGGCTGAAGATCTCTACGACGTCATCATTATCGGGGGCGGGCCCTCTGGCCTCAGCGCCGCGCAGTACGCAGCGAGGTCGAGGCTCAGGACCGTAGTGCTGGACAGGTCCGAGACCGCCGGGGCCCTGGCCTACACAAACAGAATCGAGAACTATCCCGGCGTTCCCGAGCCCCTCAGCGGAAAGGAGCTCCTCGATAGGTTCCGGAACCAGGCCCGCGATTTCGGAGCCGAGTATCACGGCGAGACCCAGGTCATCGGGGTAAAGCTGGACGGGCTGGTGAAGGAAATCTTTACCCTCGACAGGACCTACCTCGGCAAGGCCGTCATCATAGCCACGGGCTCCATGGGCCGAAAGGCGGCCATAGAGGGGGAGGCCGAGTTCCTGGGAAAGGGCGTCAGCTACTGCGCCATCTGCGACGCCGCGTTCTTCAAGGGCAGGACTGTCTGCGTCCTCGGCGACTCCGAGGAGGCGGCCAAGGAGGCAGGACTCCTTTCCAAGTACGCGGGCAAGGTCTACCTCATCTCCCCCACTCCGAAGCTCAAGGTCGAGAGCGACTACCCGGCTTTGCAGGCGGAAAACGTGGAGGTGATCCTGGGCAAGAAGGTCACCTCCATATCGGGCGGCGAGGTCGTGGAAAAGATAAGGATGAAGGACACCAAGGGCAACGAGAGCGAGCTCGAGGTGGCCGGCGTCTTCGTCTACATCCACGGCTCGAGGCCCATAGTGGACTTCCTGGCGGAGAGCGTCCACACTTCCGATAACGAATGCGTCATCGTCAACAGGATGATGGAGACCACCGTCCAGGGTGTCTTCGCCGCCGGGGACGTCACGTGCACGGAGGTCAGGCAGGTAGTCATAGCGGCGGCAAACGGCTGCGTCGCGGCGCTTTCGGCGGAAAAGTACATCTCTCACAGAAAGAGAAGGAAGCTCGACTGGCACTGAGAGGACATGCAGCTTCCGCCCCGTAACACGAAGGGGGGATTCTGCGGAGTGCACCTACAAATATACACTATGAGTATTGATGACAGTTAACAATTACTATTTATAATCTAGATGCCTTCACTATCGATCAACAGTACTTTTTATGAAGAATAACTTACGATAGAGCTTAATACCTTCCCAACTAGTTATCCAGAGTTTCCAATAATAATTCCTAGGCAAATTCAAATCATTCAATCTCTTTACAACAAGCACAGAATAAATAAAATTAGCTATAATTATAATGAGCACAATATATATGGAACTGGCCTTATAACGATCAATCATATGTACTGATCGAATCACCGCTATTACAAGCACCACAACACCAACAAGAAACCCTAATCTACCGATTTTACCCTTAAACAAAATGAAATTCATGATCTATATTTTAACTCCCTAAAGTAATATTGCATTTTTGTACTGTGCAACATCTTAAGTAATCTATCATGTGTGTATTCTAGGAAGAAGATCTGCTTAACCCATATTAATACTATCTAGTTCTCTCAGTAGGTTATTCAGTAGTCTTCTGCCTTTATCATTAAGAGGCATAATA
>JARRNG010000148.1:0-3018 GCA_037385265.1 Nitrospirota bacterium | reverse complement strand
GTTAAAACGATAGAAAACACGACAAGAGAAAAATTTGGCATGCGTTGGGTGAAGTAGAGTGCGCCCCATATACCATGGGGGATGACAAATAATGCAGAAACAACAAATATAGCTATGAGATTCCCCCAGCTTCTTCTCAAATTCTCAAAAAAATAACCTCTAAATAATATTTCTTCTGCCGTAGAGGTCCAAACAATAATCAACGCCAAATTAAAATACTGATATGGAGTGGGAACCCTAAGGATTTCTTCCGAGTAATATGATCCACCTGTAATTATGTTTACCAAGTATATGCCAGTGCAGATTAGAATAGTGCCTAGAATCACCCAAACAACAGACCCTTTATTGATTCTGAAGTTAGGTATGAATTTAAGTCTTAAAGCTAAATATACAATTGCTATGACCGGCGATAGCGATGAAGTTAAGAGCAACGCTATGGTAACGGGTGGCAGCATTATTTCATAGTCATAAATCAGCTTTGGAGCTAAATAAAAGCCTCCAAAGGCGTGGGCTGCTAAACTAACTCCCAAACCCTCTAATATGATTAGTAAACTTCTTGATTTTGGATTTTCGTAAATTCTTGTCACTTTATGTTTCTTCCTTGTGGTGAGCTCTATATCGGAGGGGAAAGAGAAGCGGCCGCGCGTTGCATCAATCTTACCTCTCCACCCTGTAGGTTATCCTGTTTAGCTCCGAGGCGTCCTTGGCCTCCACGGCGCAGCGGAAGGGCTGTCTTCCATCGGGCGGGAGGCTCAGGAGCACCCAGCACTCGTCGAGGGCTCGGCCGAAGACGTCCCTGGCCGTGAACGTGAGCACCAGGCCCCGAAGCTCCGAGTCCGTCCTGTTTAGGGCCTCGCCCTCCAGGGTGACCCTCAGGCCGAGGATGCCGTATTTGTCGTAGCCCGGGGCCATGATGTTTGACTGCGTGGCGCTCTCGATGCTTATCGAGACTTCATACAGCGAGCCCTCCTCCCGCTCGATGGAGTGGACATAGGGGGCCTGGGCCCCCGCGGGCGCGGGAGAGAGGAAATTAAGCAGAAGGAGCGCAAACAGGGCGATGAGCCCGGGGGCCACCGGCGGCGCAAAGGTCTGCTTACGACAGGTCTTGATAATTTCCGGCCCTCCGTACTCGCCCGGCCTCCCCGGCATGAGCCCTGGGCGTGTTACTTCGCCTTCTTGTCCCTCATGGTGCGGATGCGGGCGATGTCCTCCTGGTAGCCGTAGATGTGCGCCCCGGCGCTGTAGGCGTACATGGGGCCGTCGGCGAGGCCCGCCTCGCCGTCTTTAGGAGCTGGATGCCTCCCAGGTTGGTGGGGAAGCCCGCCCAGAGGTCCCAGGAGCGGAAGTAGGCCGTCACGGTAAGGAGCGTCTCCCCGGCCCGGGGCACGGCCTTGAAGTCCAGGAGCCTGAGGCACGGGGGGTCGAGCTTGCCGTCGTTTCCGTAGCAGACGTCCAGGTCCTCGGGCGAGCCTATCTCCACGATGGCCTGGTTGGTCAGGGGCGTCTCCCTCAGGAGCTCCACGACCCTTTCGAGCTGGGTGCCCCCCGCGGGCATGGGGTGGTGGATGCGGCTTGCGTAGGTGTAGGTCTCGTTTTCCGCAAGCTCGGGGTTCATCAGGTAGCCAACGAAGTAGTCCTCTATGTACTCCATCGTCGTCGGAGAGGGGATGCCCAGGGCCGCCGGTATCACGGGCACCATGTCCTCGGCCGGGTGCTCTATGAAGACCGCTATGCCGGGGTACTGGAGGCGGTACTGCTCCTTTTCGAAGGAGCCGTGCTGGATCTCCTGGGTGTAGGAGTGGTCGAAGATGTTGTAGATGAGCTGGAACCAGGCGTCGGAGATGGTCTTGGCGTCAAGGAAAAAGGGGCGCATCGTCAATTCTAGCACATCGCGGGCTGGGCTCCCGGGGGCGGCGGGGCTCATTCCTCCCGGCCTTCCTCCAGCCACTTCTTTAGCTGCTCCTGCTCCTTTTCCGTGAGCTTCAGCGACGAGGGCCTCCGCTCGCCCGAAAGGAGCGCCATGGCCATGTCGAAGTGGGTCCTTATGATGCCAAAGGTGTCGGCCAGGCCCTGGGCCGCGGTCTCGGCCATGGCAATGGCGGTCTTCATGTCCCTGGTGGCCTCGTCTTCGTTTCCGAGCTGCACGTGGCAGGTGGCCCTGGCGAAGAAGGCCGCGCCGTTTTCCGGATTTATCTCTATGGCCCTGTCGAGGTCGGGCACGGCGGCCCCGTACTCGCCCGAGAGCATGAGGGCCGAGGCCCGGTAGTAGTAGGCCCGGTCGCTCTGGGGGGACCTCTCGATGGCCTTCGAGAAGTCCGCGGCGGCCTCCACGGGCTTTTTAAGCTTCATGTAGGCCACGCCCCGGCTGAGGTAGGCGATGGCCTCGTCCATGCCGGCCTCGATGGCCGAGGTGAAGATCTTTACGCTCTCCTCGAGCTCCCCCTTAAGGAGGTGCTGCTGGCCTTCGCCGAATATTTCCCTGGGGTCCCCCATGCGTTCTCCTTCCTCGAAGCCTTGATTGAAACACATTAAGCATAGCTCATGGTGGCGGCCGTTGCAAGCCGCCTCCTTCTCCCGGCAGGAGGCCGGAACGGCCTCAGGGGCCCAGGTCCTCGAGGAACCTTCCGCCCCGGCCGTCGGGCGAGGGAAGCTTAGTTGATTCGAGCCTCTCGGCGTAGAGCTTTACCGCGTCCTCGACCTCGCGGGCCCCCTCAACGAGGAGCACCCTCAGGGCTCCGTCCCCCCGCTCCGGGCGTATGGTGCGGAGCCGCTCCTTCATAGTGAGGAACCAGCAGTAGTGGAAGAGGTCCTCCCCCGCGCGGTAGCCGCGCTCGAAGATGGCCTCCCTGGCCTTCCGGAGGAAGAAGGCCTTCTCCGC
The DNA here is from genome assembly GCA_037385265.1 of Nitrospirota bacterium. Lineage (GTDB taxonomy): Bacteria > Nitrospirota > Thermodesulfovibrionia > Thermodesulfovibrionales > JdFR-86 > JARRNG01. The sequence goes on along the minus strand of JARRNG010000148.1, from coordinate 140 downwards.
CGCCGTAAGCTCTGCCTGGAACCTCTCGCGCAGGTCCTTCCTTATCAACCCCGGCGCCACCTTGGGGTATTATACAACTGCGCGGTTTGGCGGAAAGGAGAGAGTGCTTGGCATGACGCCCGAGGAGTTCCCTGAGGCCT
>JARRNG010000147.1:0-3138 GCA_037385265.1 Nitrospirota bacterium | reverse complement strand
GTCGCGGCGGCCTACGACTGTTTGAGGGCTACGGAATCGAGCTCGAGTACATGATCGTGCGGCGGGACACCCTCGACATCCTGCCCGTCTCCGACGAGGTCATCCGGGCCGCCAGGGGCCGGTACGCAAACGAGGCTGTCTCAGACGGCATGGGCTGGTCCAACGAGTTCGTGCTTCATGTCATAGAGATGAGGAACCTCGAGCCGGCGGGCTCCCTGGGCGGGCTGGCCGGTCTGTACCAGGCGGAGGTGGGCCGCATAAACAAGATACTCGGGCCCATGGGCGGCGTCCTTATGCCCACCTCGATGCACCCCTGGATGGCCCCCGCGAGGGAGACGAGGCTCTGGCGCCGCCGCTACCGCAGGATCTACGAGACCTACGACAGGATATTCAACTGCAGCTCCCACGGCTGGGCCAACATACAGAGCGCCCAGATGAACATGTCGTTTTCCGGCGACGAGGAGTTCGACCGGCTCCATACGGCGATACGCCTTGTCCTTCCCCTCGTGCCCGCCCTCTCGGCGAGCTCCCCCATCTTCGAGGGCGGGGCAAACGGGACCATGGACAACAGGATATTCTTCTACAGGAAGAACCAGGCCAAGGTCCCCTCCATATCCGGAAGCACGGTGCCGGAGCTTGTGAGGACCATGGCCGAATACAGGCAGAGAATCCTGGAGCGCATGTATGCCGACATAGCCCCCCATGACACCGAGGGCGTCCTGAGGCACGAGTGGCTGAATTCGCGGGGGGCCATCCCCCGCTTCGAGCGAAGCGCCATCGAGATCAGGCTCCCCGACATCCAGGAGTGCCCCCTTTCGGACATGGCTGTGCTCTGGGCCCTGGCGGGCGCCGTGAGGGCCCTCGTGGAGGAGAGATGGATAAGCCTTGAGGAGCAGTCCGCCGGGGAGGCCGAACACCGAACCCCTCGTGGCGATTCTCGAAGAGACGGCCCGAAGGGGCGAGGACGCCGTGATAACGAGTGAACCCTTTCTAAGGGCCTTCGGCCTCCCCGGCGGAAGGGCAAGGGCGGGGGACGTGTGGCGTCACCTCATCGAGGCGGAGAAGGGGGGCCGGGAGTTCAGGGGCGCCCTGGAAGTGATACTAAACGACGGCACGCTTTCTCGCCGCATCCTGAAGGCGGTGGGCGGTAACCCCGAGCGCGAGCGCCTGCGGGAGGTCTATGGCCTCCTCTGCGGGTGCCTCTCGGAAGGGAAGATGTTCGTTGTCCGGTAGGCCCTCCGCGCCCTCGCCGGTCGTCACCTGCGAGCACGGCGGAAACTGGGTCCCCGCCCGGTACGCCCAGCTTTTTCGCGGCAAGGGGAGGCTTCTTGAGAGCCACCGGGGATACGACCCCGGGGCCCTCGAGCTGGCGAGGAAGATATCCTCCTCCGCCGGCTGTCCGCTTTTCTATTCCACCGTGACTAGGCTTCTCGTCGACCTGAACCGCTCGCCCAGGAATCCCCGCAGGTTCTCGGATGTCGTGGGGAGGCTGAGCCCCGAGGAGAAGGGGCGCATCGAAGCGCGCTACTACCTGCCCTACCGCGAGGCTGTCGGGGAGGCCGTGGTGGGGCTCGTGAGGGCTGGGGCGAGGGTGCTCCACATTTCGGTCCACACCTTCGCCCCGTCGCTTGGCGGCAGAAGGAGGGAGGCCGACATTGGGCTCCTTTACGACCCGGGCAGGGAGCGCGAGATGGGGTTCTGCAAGAAGTGGCAGGAGGCGCTTCTTTCCATCGACGGTTCTCTCAGGGTCAGGAGAAATTATCCGTATCGCGGGACCTCCGACGGCATGACGTATTTTCTGAGGAAGGCCTTTAGCGAAAACGACTACATGGGCGTTGAGATAGAGGTCAACCAGAAGCACCTGGGGGGCGGAGGGGGGTCCTGGCCCAGGCTCATGGGCGCCGTTGTCGCTTCGCTGGAGAGCGTTTACCCGGGCCGCAAGCTCCCCTGACCGGGCGAGCATCACCCTTCCCTCAGTAGCCAACAATCTCTTGGCTGGCCATCGCTCTTCCACGCTTGCGGGGGGAGCCTCCGGCGGGCTGCGGAGACGGCGGAAAACCGCCTCATCGCGCGCATCGACGGCGTATACTTGCGCATCCTTCTCTGATACAATCTCTGATATGGAAAAGGACACTTTAAGCGAGGTTATAGAGGAGGAAAAGAGGATTCGCGGGCGCCTCGAGGAAGAGAGGCGAAAGGCCGGCGAGCGCATTCGGGAGGTGAAGGAACAGGCCGAGCGGGAGGTCGAGGACGCGGAGCGGCGCCTCGAGGAATCCCTGGGCCGGAACGTAAGCGATGCCGAGGCCGGGGCGAGGGAGAGGGCCGAGTCCGTCCGCCGCGAGTCAGTCGAGCGGGACCGCAGGCTCTGGGCCCTCGACGACGAGACGCTCAAAGGCATCGTTGCCAGGCACATCGCCTCGATCCTGCCGGAGGCCCCGTGATAGTAAGGATAAGGAAGGTGGAGATAGCGGGGCCCAGGGGGAGACTCGAAGATGTGCTCGCCTGCCTCCAGGAGATGGGGGTGCTCCAACTGGAGCCCCGGGCCGTGGGCTTCATTAAACCCGGCGAAGAGGACAAGATTCGAGCCGTACTGCCCGAGGCCCCCTCGGTCGCCGAGAGAATGTTTCTCGAGGGCCTGCGCTCGGACATCGACGAGCTCTTCGGCTACCTGTCGGCTGTTGGGGCCAGGGAGTCGTACATCGAGCCGCCCCTCGTCCTCGACACCATGGCTGAGAACGTTCGGAGGCACATCGAGGAGTGCGGGGCGCAGGCCAGGCGGCGGGAGACCCTCAGGAAGGAGATTGGGGAGGTCGACCGCTACTGCAAGTTTTTCACTACCCTCGAGGGCCTTTTCGAGGGTGTAGGGGAGACCCCCGACCTCGACTTCATAGGCGTAACGATAAAGCGCCCCGAGGCCATGGACACGCTGAGGGAGGCCCTGGACAGGGCTACCGGCGGGAGCTACGAACTGTATTCCGAGAGGGCGGAAGACGGCTCGGTCGTGGGGCTTATCACAACGAGCAGTTCCCTTTCCGGAAGGGTAAGGCAGACCCTGGGGGAGGAGCAGGTCCCGGAGTTCAGGTTCAGCCCGGATTTCGAGGCCCTCAGCTTTGCCGAGAAGGCCGCTCACGTCCTTGA
>JARRNG010000146.1:0-2539 GCA_037385265.1 Nitrospirota bacterium | reverse complement strand
GATATCGGGCGCGAAAATAGAGGTGCAAAGACTCTTCGACAGGTCCATTTTCGTCGGCAGGCATATCGACACCGGAGAATACAACCGCCACTGCACTCCCGTGAGGGAGGCCGTCAACTCGTTGCTTGAGCCCAACACGCGCACGGACCTCAATACGCTCGTCGTGGACTATGTCCCCAGGCACGGCTTTTCCGAGCTCAACAAGTTTTTTGAGAAGTTCTCTGCGAGCTGGAACACTCTCGTCAAGCACACGATAGAATTCCTCTCAGAGTACGAGGAAAGCGGCGGGGTGGCCGAAAGCGCCTTGGACCTCTATAAGTTCTATCCCGGGCCTCTCAAGAGAGCCGTGGAGACCATGCAGAGGGTCGTAAACACCACAGGCGACCTGCCCGGCGACTCGAGGGCCAACATCATCGAGCCGCAGCTCGCGTATGCGCTCCGGAGGCTCGAGATGGAGCTCCAGGCCGGCGCCGGCACAGGACACGGGTACGTGGGAATTCTGAAAATAAACGGGAAGGGGTAAAGAGTTAATGTGCGGCATATCGGGGATATGGGGAAGCACTCGCAAAAAGGACGAGGTGAAGGGCATGATGGATCTCATGACCCACCGCGGGCCGGACGCAGAGGGGATGTTCGTCAGCCCCGAGGGCAGGGGCGTGCTGGGCCACAGGAGGCTGAGCATCATGGACCCCGAAGGAGGCGACCAGCCCATCTATAACGAGGACTCCACCAAGGCGGTAATCGCAAACGGTGAGATATACAACTTCCCCGAACTGAGGCCTGAGCTCGAAAAGACGCATTCCTTCCGCACCACAAACGACAGCGAGGCCATACTCCACCTCTATGAGGACCACGGCACCTCGGCCGTCGAGCACCTGGACGGAATGTTCACCTTCGCCATTGCCGATGGCGGTGAATTCATGGTGGCCCGCGACCCCATAGGGATAAAATCGCTGTACTACGGGAAGAAGGACGGTGAGTTCATGTTCGCCTCGGAACTGAAGGCCCTGGCCCCCTACTGCGAAGAGATAGAGGAGTTCCCCCCTGGCACCCTCTATCACAGCAGCGAGGGTTTCAGAACGTTCTATGAGGTGCCCGACGTATCGCCCGAAGACCGTCCGGTAGAGGACTACATCAGGGAGCTCCGGGAGACGCTTGAGGCATCGGTCGTAAAGCGCCTGATGAGCGACGTGCCCGTGGGAGCGTTTCTTTCGGGAGGGCTGGACTCGAGCCTCATCTGCGCGCTCGCCAGGAAGCACCTGCCCGAGCTTCATACCTTCTCGGTGGGCGTCGAGGGCAGCCGGGACCTCGAGGCCGCCCGTATCGTTTCGAAGCATCTGGACACCGTACATCACGAGCATATCCTCACCGAGCGGGAACTGAGGGAAAAGCTTCCGGAGATAATCTACTACCTCGAGTCCTTCGACCAGGACCTCGTGCGCAGCGCCTTCCCCTGCTTCTTCACCTCGCGGATAGCGGCCGAAAACGTGAAGGTCATCCTCACCGGCGAGGGCGCCGACGAGCTCTTCGCCGGGTATACCTATTATAAGGGCATCACCGACGAGGCGGTGCTTCACAACGAGCTCCGCAGGTCGGTCTCGGCGCTCCACAACGTAAACCTCCAGCGCGTCGACCGCATGACCATGGCCCATTCCATAGAGGGCCGCGTGCCTTTTCTCGACCTCAAGATGATAGAGCTTGCTCAGCGCATCCCCGCAAGGCACAAGCTAGTCGGTGAGCCCCCGGTGGAGAAGTGGATACTGAGGAAGGCCTTCGAGGACCTCCTGCCCCGCGAGATCATCTGGCGCGACAAGGAGCAGTTCGACGAAGGGAGCGGATCGGTGGACCTCTTGGGCGAGGCCATGAAGTCCGCAATCAGCGGGGACGAGGCCGCTCTTTACCGCTCCCGGTGGCCCGACATGGGCCTCAGGTCTCCGGAGGAGTGCCACTACCACAGGCTCTTCATGAAAGTTTTCGAAAGGCCCGAACCGGTCCTTCGGAATGTGGCCCGCTGGGCCGAGCGCCCCGAGGAGATCTACTGTAAATAAGGGGATGCCGTTTGGCGGCGGTCTTGCAAAGGTGGGTATTACGGACGCGGTTACATTCGACCACTCCGAAGGGCTGAAACCATGACTGACCCCTCTGGCATATTGATTTTAATGTGGTGCGAGAGGGGGGATTCGAACCCCCACGGGTTGCCCCACTGGATCCTAAGAGCGAAAACAGCTGATTTTGAGGCTTGCCTAAGCCCCCGATTTTGAAGATATATTCTTTAGATTCGGGGGCTTATTCTTTTCTTGAAGTCAGCTGGAGTCAGACGGAATCAGGTGGAACTTTAGGCTGACGGGCACAATTTGGGCACAGTGGGGAGGAGGCACAATGCGTCTTGACGGGTTCGTTCGCGCCGGCCCCAGCCAGGATGGACTTCCGCACCTTCTGGAGACCTTTGATGACGAGGTTTATCTGCTCCGCCGTCACGTCGGTGTGTAGGGTAGCCTTTCATACAAATGCTCATTTTTGGGGGGGAAAGGGAGAAGCT
>JARRNG010000145.1:0-2554 GCA_037385265.1 Nitrospirota bacterium | reverse complement strand
TGGTGCAGGGCGTAGAGTATCAGGCTCGCAAGCGAAAAAATCACCACGGCGAACTGGTAGTGCTTGCCCTCGGGCAGAGACTCAGCTTTGCGGGCCTCGGCCCCCAGAGGGCTCAGATCTACCAGTTCGCCGTGGTGATTTTTTCGCTTGCGAGCCTGATACTCTACGCCCTGCACCAATGCAGGAAGTGGAGGCTCTGGCCTCTTTTCGAGCGCACGCCGCTCCTTAAGCTCGCGAAGGAATTCGCAGTGTCCTCGTGGTACATGTTCCTAATCCTTTTTGTATGCGGCGCCCTCCTGTTCATCCCGGCCCTCATCCTCAAACCGGGACTGGGCAGGCCCGACGCCCTTGGCGACATGGGCACGGCTTCCCACAAAGGCGTCTTCATAGCGCTCCTCGTTACCGCGATTACCGTGGGGCCCGTGGCCGAGGAGCTCTTTTTCCGCGGGTTCCTCTATAACGCGCTTAAGTCTAGGCTCTCGGTCGCCTGGGCCGCGGGCCTCCAGTCGCTGGCCTTCGCCGCCTTTCACCAGTACGACCTTTTCAACAGCCTGAGGATATTTCTTTTCGGGCTCGCCTTCGTCGTCATCTACGAAAGGAGGAAGACCCTCTTGGCCCCCATCTCGGCCCACGTCTTCGTAAACCTGGTGGCCACCCTCCCCCTCCTGGTGGTCACGGTCTTCGACATACACCCCCGGTTCTGACAATCAGGGGCCTTAGGCGCGCTGAATATTGACGAAACGGCGGGCGGCTGCGGAATAGTGCCTTGCAAGCCGCCCAGGCAGGATGGAGAGCCATCCCGGAGAGGAGCTAAATCCGTTCCTCGAAGGGGCAGACCATCACGGAGTAGCCGTCTCCGAGGAGGTCTTCGGCGAGGCTCTGGGCATCCTCGCGCCTACTGAACTTCCCGATCCTCACGCGGTAGAGCCGGCCCCCTTCAGTGTCGGCCTCAAACACATAGGGGTTCCGGCTTTCGTACCGGTCGCTAAGGCTCTTTACTACCCGCAAGGCGTTGAGGCGGTCGGAGAACGAGCCAACCTGCACGGTGAAGGGCCCTTTCTCGATGCTGTAGGACTTGTCGTACCTCACGTAGCGGAGGTCTCGCCCGAAGGGCTCTATCTTCACCCTGGCGGTGCCGGGGCCTATTATGTCGAGCTTCTTGGCGGCGGCGTAGGAGAGGTCTATCTCGCGCTCCCCCACGAAGGGGCCCCTGTCGGTGACCGTGACGAGGACGGACTTCCCGTTCTCGAGGTTAGTGACCCTTAGCCTGGTGCCCAGGGGAAAGGTCTTGTGGGCGCAGGTGAGCTCGTACATGTCGTAGGGCTCGCCGGAGGCCGTGAGCTTTCCATGGAAGTCCGGACCGTACCAGGAGGCTATGCCCACCCTGGCGGTGGGCTCCTCCTCTAAAGAGGGCTTGTAGCTGCGCTCGGCGTACCTCCCCGAAGAGCACCCGAGGAGGGCGAGCGCCCCGGCGAGAAGCGCCGCAAGCGCGACCCGCCTAAAGGATATACCTGCTGAGGTCCTCATCCTCCACCACATCAGCCAATTTCTCCCTGACGTACTCCCTGTTTATGACCAGATGCCCGCCCCTGGCCTCGGGGGCCTCGAAGGATACGTCCTCCAGGAGCTTTTCGAGCACCGTGTGCAGCCTCCTGGCGCCTATGTTCTCGGCCTTGTCGTTTACCCTGTCGGCCAGGTCAGCTATCTCGTCTATGGCGTCGTCGGTGAACTCTATCCTGAAGTCCTCGGTCTCCATCAGGGCAATGTACTGCTTTATCAGGGCGTTGTCGGGCTCGGTGAGGATGCGCCTGAAGTCATCCTTCCTGAGGGCGTCGAGCTCCACCCTGATGGGGAACCTGCCCTGGAGCTCCGGGATGAGGTCTGAGGGCTTTGCCGTGTGGAAGGCCCCGGCGGCGATAAAAAGTATATGGTCGGTCTTCAGGGGGCCGTGCTTCGTGGCCACCGTGGAGCCCTCCACGACGGGCAGCAGGTCGCGCTGCACCCCCTCGCGCGAGACGTCAGGCCCCCCCGGCGCTCCGCCCGTGCTGGCCACCTTGTCTATCTCGTCGATGAACACTATGCCCAGCTGCTCGGCCTTGCTCAAGCCCTCCTTGGTGACCTTCTCCATGTCTATGAGCCGGTCGGCCTCCTCGTGCGTCAGCATCACCCGGCCCTCGGAGACCCTCACCTTCTTGCGCTTTGGCTTTTCCGGCAGGATGTTTCCGAGCATCTCCTTGATGTTCATCTCTATCTCGTCGAGGCCTACGTTGGATATGACGCCGAAGGGCATAGTCTTCTCCTTCACCTCGATCTCGACGTAGCGGTCCTCGAGCTTCCCTTCCCTCAGCTGAGCCCGGATCTTCTCCCTCGTCTCCTTGTAGGTCTCCCTTTCTTCCTCCGGCGTGCCCGGGACGGCCATGCGCCTGGGCTTGGGCACCAGGATGTCCAGGAGCCTCTCCTCGGCGTGCTCCTCGGCCCGCTTCTGGACCTTCTCCATGTGCTCGGCCCGCACCATACCCATGGAGACCTCCGCCAGGTCCCTTATCATGCTCTC
>JARRNG010000144.1:0-7079 GCA_037385265.1 Nitrospirota bacterium | reverse complement strand
CGAGCATGAGCAGTCCCCTGCGGGAGTGGTGGTCCTTCTTGTGCACCTTGAAGTGCTCAGTCAGGTCCTTTATCCTCTCGCTGAGAAGGGCAATCTGGACCTCCGGCGAGCCCGTGTCACCGTCGTGGGTCTTGTACTCGTTGATGATGTCCTGTTTTCTCTCCGTGTTCAGAGGCATACAAACACCGCCTTTCTCCATATTTATCCGTTCTTTTTTCAGTTTTTTAGCATATCACATAACATTTACCACTGTAAAGCAACGCCTCCGGCCCCCGAGGACGGCACGGTTCGACCCGTATGATGTCTCCTGGGGAGGGGCCGGAATATCGGAACCGCCCTCTTTAGCTTGTCAATTATCCGCGGGCTTTGATAGAATTCCTCACCTTGGCGGACAAGCGGAGATTGATAGAGGTCGTTAGGGAGCGCTCTTTCCTCGAAAGAGAGGAGCCGGTCTTCAGGCTCTCCTCGGGGAAGATGAGCAAGGTGTATTTCGACCTCCGCCTGACCACCCTTTCTCCCGAGGGGCAGTACCTGATAGGCAACCTTCTCCTGGACACCCTCAACGCTCACGGCCTCAGGCCCAAGGCCGTGGGAGGCCTGACCATGGGGGCGGACCCGGTATCGACGGCCGCGGCCTACGCCTCCTACGAGAGGGGGGAGCCCATAGAGGCCTTCGTCATACGTAAGGAGCCCAAGAAGCACGGGCTCGGGCGCCAGATAGAGGGCAACGTGGAGGCCGGCGACGCGGTGGTCATCGTGGACGACGTCCTGACCACCGGGGGGTCGGTGATAAAGGCGATAGGCATAGCCAGGGAGGCGGGGCTCGAGGTCCTCGCCGTGGTAGTTGTGCTTGACCGGTGCGAGCAGAACGGCAGGGAGAACATCGAGAAGCTGGGCTATCCCCTCTATTCCATCCTCACCGTCAGGGACTTCGACTGAGCCTCTTGCTTCAGCGGGGGGCGGCCTCTCAGGACTCGGACTCCCAGAGCCTGGGGTCGAGGGCGTCCCTCAGGCCCTCGCCAAGGAGGTTATAGCCCAGCACCGTCACGAGTATGGCGAGCCCCGGGTAGAATGAAAGCCACCAGGCGACCTCGATGTAGTCCTTCCCCGTGCTTAGGATGTTTCCCCAGCTGGGCCTCGGGGGCTGAACGCCCAGGCCGAGGAAGGAGAGAGCCGCCTCAATGAGTATCGCCCCAGCCACGCCGAGCGTGGCGGCCACGAAGACCGGCGATAGCGCGTTGGGCAAAATGTGCCTGAATATTATCCTCGGGCTTCCGGCCCCGGAGGCCTTGGCGGCCAGGACGAAGTCACGCTCCTTGAGGGTGAGGAACTCGGCCCGCACGAGCCTGGCCACCCCCATCCAGCTCGTCAGGCCTATGACGACCATTATCGTCCATATGCCGGGCTCAAGTATCGCTATCACCGCCAGCATCAGGAAGAACGTCGGGAATGTCAGCATCACGTCCACGAACCTCATGAGGATGGGGTCCACCTTCCCCCCGTAATACCCGGCCACGGAGCCCATGGCCAGCCCTATCGTCAGGGCTATCCCCACGGCCACGAAGCCCACGGAGAGCGAGATGCGGCTTCCGTATATCATCCGGGAGAGCACGTCCCTCCCCAGGTCGTCGGTGCCGAAGGGATGGCGGGCCGAGGGCCTGCCACGAGGTTGCCAAGAAGGGTGAGGGCGGCGCCGATGACGAGGATGCCCATCACCGTGGGGTAGTCCCTGGCGTAGGTGGAGTCTATGAAGAGCTTGCCCATGCCCGGTATCGCGAAGATGGTCTCGGTTATAACGGCCCCGCCGATTAGCTCCGGCACCATGAGGCCCAGTATGGTCACTATCGGAAGCAGGGCGTTCCGGAAGGCGTGTTTCAGAACCACGACCCTCTCCGAAAGCCCCTTGGCCCGGGCGGTGCGGATGTAGTCCTGCCTTATGACCTCTAGCATGCTCGAGCGGCTGTAGCGCGACATGGCGGCAAGGCCCGTGAAGGCAAGGATGCTCACGGGAAGAACGAGGTGCCTGGCCCAGTCGGCCAGCCTTCCGAGGGGGCCCATGCCCGAGACGTCGATGCTCTGGTACCCCGATATGGGGAGCACGCCCATGTTGACGCCGAAGAATATCATCAGGAGGAGGGCGAGCCAGAAGGAGGGCGTCGAATACCCCACGAAGACGAAGACCGTGGAGACCTTGTCGAAGAGCGAATATTGTTTGACCGCCGACATCACGCCTATCGGGATGGCCACGCCGAATATGAGAACCATCGCCAGTATGTTTATGACTATGGTTATCTTTATCCGCTCCAGTATCTTGTCGGTCACCTCCCGGCCGTCGACGAAGGATTTCCCGAAATCGAACTTCACGAACCTCTTGAGCCACTCCAGGTACTGTATGTGGACGGGCTTGTCGAGGCCGTAGAGGCGCTTCAGGTTCTCGCGGGCCTGGGCCGATATCTTCGTGGACATCTGGGTCTCCACCTCCACGGGCCCCCCAGGGGCGAGGTGGATGACGATGAAGGTGATGAGCGTGATGCCGAAAAGGAGCGGCACCATCATCAGGAGCCTCCTGCCCATGTAGAAAAGCATCGGACTATTCTATCACAGCGAAAACCCAATGAGATGCCCGGGGCCCAGGGCTTCGGATTCTCTTAATCGAGAAATATCGGGAAGTTTCTTCTGTCCCGGCGGAGGCCCTTTTGGATGGGGCGGCGCGGTGTGGTAAACTACATAACTACATTTACACTTCCGGGCAGGCCGTGTCAGGACGCTACCGCAATTCCTCCGGAAGCCAAGAAATAAGGGAAAGGGCTCCTTCGCTTGTGAATTCCTTTGCGGTGGATGGGTCCCCGTAGTTAACCGGACATGAGACCGGACACAAGAAAGGAGCGGTTTTGAAGAAGGCCGAAAAAGGAAACACAGTCAAGGTGCATTACACCGGCAAGCTCGACGACGGCACGGTGTTCGACAGTTCGAGGGAAGGCGAGCCCCTGGAGTTCACGGTCGGCTCGGGCCACGTGATAAAGGGCTTCGACCAGGCCGTGGACGGAATGCAGGAGGGGGAGCAGAAGACCGTCAGGATTACCTCCGAAGAGGCCTACGGCCCCGCGAAGGACGAAATGAGGATAACCGTCAGGCGGGACCAGATGCCCCCCAACGTCGAGCTCCGCGAGGGTCTCCACCTTCAGCTCACGCAGCCCGACGGAACGATATTCAACGTCATGGTAACCGAACTCTCCAACGAGCAGGTTACCCTGGACGGGAACCATCCCCTGGCCGGCAAGGACCTCAATTTCGACATAGAGCTCGTGAAGGTCGCCTAACGGCCGGCCGGAGCAAGAGCCTCCTCCTCGAACGTGCGCTACACCTCCACCAGGCGGGGGAGGTGCGTGAAAATGAGGTAGGACTTGGCGTCCAGGCCGAAGAGCCGCTCCGCGGCCTCCCTGTAGGCCTCCATCTGGAAGCGGTACCTTTCGACGAGCTCCGGTATCTCGGCCTCCCTGGCGGGAAAACACTTGTAGTCGTAGACCTTGGCCCGCCCGGCCTTGATGATGAGCCTGTCCATTCTCCCCTTGTAGATGTTTCCGTCCCTTTCGAGGACGAAGGGGAGTTCGGCGTAAGAATCCCTGGCGGGAAATACTATGTCGTCGAGGAGTCCCACGCGCTTTAGCTTCCACACGTCCTCGGTGACCACGTCCAGGAGGGCGGCGTCCCTCATGCCCTCCCGCTCAAGGAGAAGCTTCGCCCGCTCCGTTATCAACCTCACCTGGAGCTGGCCTTTCGAGAGTTCTTCGAAAAGCTTGTGCATCACGCGCCCCACAGTCGCCCAGTGCTCGCCGTGCCCCGGGCCCGCCTCGACCTCGCCCGTCACGTCCTGCCAGTCGGGCGAGGGCACGTACGCCAGGGGCTCCGTGTAGGCGGGGACGTCAACAAACCCCTTGGGTTCGCCGAACTCGAGCCCCCGGGCCTCCGAACGCGCCTCCAGGTCCTCTTCGGTAAGGACGCTGAGCGGCATCTCTCCCTTTCGCTTGAAGACGTCGAAGGCCTCGGCAACCCAGCCGAGCCTGCCCTTGGGGCTCTTGCCGTGGTGGGATCCCAGCATCATCAGGTAGTCCCTGGCCCCTCAAGGAGAAGCTTCGCCCGCTCCGTTATCAACCTCACCTGGAGCTGGCCTTTCGAGAGTTCTTCGAAAAGCTTGTGCATCACGCGCCCCACCGTCGCCCAGTGCTCGCCGTGCCCCGGGCCCGCCTCGACCTCGCCCGCGAACCTCTGCCTCAGGAGCTTCTCCCGGATTTCGATGCGCGAAAGGCCCGCGGACTCGTAGGACTCGACGAGGCCTATGAACTTCTTTATGTTGGAGTGGCGCTGCGGCTCCCAGAACCTCGACCAGGCGCCGCTCTCCGTGAGGGCGCCCTCGAGGAACTCCGAAAGGGGCATGCCGCGGCTCTCCTCGGCCCACCGGGCCAGGAGCTCCGCCGCCTCCTTGAGCTTCCCCGTTGCGGAGGAACGGAGCTTCTCGATAGAGTCCCCCTTGCCCTTGAGGCGCCGCGAGAGAGCTCCCGTATCGATGGAAAATATCGGCGATCTGAGGACCGCAAAGAGGCCGTATGAGTCCTCCGGGTCCACCATCAGCGAGACGAGGTCCCTGAGGGCCGCCACCTCGGGGGCGTCGTAGAAGCCGATTCCCTTGAGTATGACGAAGGGGATTCCCTCGGCCCGGAGGGCGTCCTCGAAGAGGGCGAGGTGGGTCCTGTTCCTTATGAGAACCGCCATGTCGCCGAATGAGCAGGGCCTCTTTTTTTCGTCCTCGCCGTAGACCTCGTGTCTGCCGTGAAGCTGCCGGATGGCGCGCGCCAGCACTCTGGCCTCCCGCGCCCTGGTGTCCTTCGTGTATTCCTGCTCATCGAGCAGAACCAGGTCCACCGAGCCCCGGCCTTCCCTGGTGGCCTGGAAGGGCGTGTAGGGGGTCATCAGCCCCCCGGGGTCGCTCCCAGGCATGACGCGGGAGAAGAGTTCGTTTACGAAATCCACGATGGCCGGGAGGCTCCTGTAGTTCTCCTTCACCTCGACGAAGTGGTACTCGTCGCCGAGCCATTGGCCGAAGTTCTCCTTGGCCCTGTTGAAGACGCTTACGTTGGCCCCCCTGAAGCGGTAGATGCTCTGCTTTTCGTCGCCCACGAGGAATATGGTGGGCGTCTTGCCCCTGTCCCTCTTCGCGCCCAGGCCCGAGCGCCACTCCTCGGTGAGCTTCTCGATTATCATCCACTGGAGGGTGCTCGTGTCCTGGAACTCGTCCACCAGCAGGTGGTCGGTGTGCTCGTCAAAGGCGTAGAGGATGTTCTGCCACTCGGCCCCCTGCGAGAGGGCCCGGTAGGCCAGGAGCTCCAGGTCCTGGAAATCGACGAGGCGCCTCTCCAACTTCTTGGAGGAGTATTTCTCGAGGCACCTGGCGTAGAGCGAGAAGACACTGAGGGCCTCGCCCTCGGGCCTCTCCCCCTCCAGGGCGAGAAGCTCGGGATAGGGCCTCTTCTTGTGTATCTCCTCCAGGGCCCGAAGCAGGGAGCCCCATCCCCTGAGGCCCCGCTTGCTTATCACGCCGAAGAAGCCCGAGGAGTTTTCCCCGTCCTCCCTCAAACACTCGTAGACCGATTCGGTCCAGAGCTCGCGGGCGGCGAGCTCGTCGGCCACGCTCACCGAGGGGTCGAAGCCCAGCTCCACGGCGAACCTCTTGAGGAGCCTCAGGCAGAAGGCGTGGATGGTCGAAATTCGCATGAGCGGCACCTTCGCCCTGGTCTTCTCGTAAAGCTCGGGGTACTCCTTTTCGAGGATGCTCAGGATCCGGTGCTTCATCTCGGCCGCGGCCTTTTCGGTGAAGGTGATGCAGAGCACCTCCTCGACGGCGGAGCCGCCGTCGAGGAGGCTCACGTAGCGGCGGGCCAGCTTCTCCGTCTTTCCCGAGCCGGCGGGCGAGGAGATTATGACGCTCCTTGAGGTGTCCAGGTAGCTCTCGGTCATTTCGCGTCCCTCTGGATGTAGGGGCAGTAGGGCCTCTCGTGGCAGTGGCGGCAGGTGGCGTCGCTGAGGGGGCGGGCCTCGTAGTCGCCCGAGCGCATGGAGCCCACGATGGAGTCGAGGTAGAGGAGGGAGGACTCGATGAAATAGTCGAGGGTCCGGCCCTCCTTCAGGTCCTTGTTCTTCGGGACCCGCGATATGCGGACGTCCTTTAGCGAGTAGTACCCGACGCTTTCGGAGGAAAGCCCCTCGGCCTTGAGCATGGCGGCGTAGATGAAGGGCTGGAGCGCCGCTCCGCGCTTGACCATGCCCGTGCCGGAGAGCTCCGACGCCCCGGTTTCCCTTAAGCTTTATTCCCGGCAGGGGCTCTCCGCGCACGGCGTGCTCCGTCATCCCTATCCTGTAGCCCTCGGAGGCCAGGTCCTCCTCCAGCGCGTAGATGTCGGGGAGCACGGTAAGGAAGGACTCCCTCACGAGGTCCCTGAAGTACTCGTCCAGGGGCCACTTGGGCAGCACCTCCGCCAGCACCTCCTCGGCCCTCTGCCTGAAGGCCTCGTACCCGTCCAGGGGAGGGCCCACGAGCTTCTCCATGACCTCGTGCGCCACGATGCCTATGGTCCTCGGCTCGATCTCGTATTCCTTTATCTCCGGGGGCTCGAGGCCCAGGACCCTTTCGACGAAGAACCTGCGGGGGCAGGAGCGGTAGGCGTCTATGTCCGTGACCCTTATGGCCGAGTCTCCCTTCCTGCCGCCCTTTATCCCCTCGAGCTCGGATATTCCTGCCGAGAGGGGCCGCCCCTCCCGCCTCGTCATGGCCTCCTCGGGCGAGAAATCGCCGTAGAGGTTCTAGGTTACCGGCTCCCCGCCCCAAAGGAAGAGCGAGGGCAGAAAGAGCTTGTCGCCCTCCATGGCGGGATAGCTCAGGCGCAGGGCCCCGGCGGTGGCGGCAAGCCTGCGGAAGATATATCCCTGGAGCCTCATGTTTCGGTGCATGTCCACGAGGCCCAGGCGCGTCTTTACGCTGTCGGGGAGGAGGAAGTCCACCTCGGGCCTTGCCGGGAGGTCCCCGT
>JARRNG010000143.1:0-3811 GCA_037385265.1 Nitrospirota bacterium | reverse complement strand
TCGGCATGGGGAAACGGCGAGGGATGGACGCCGGCGGGGACGAGGCCGGCGATGTGCGCGATGTCGGCCATCAGGTAGGCCCCGGCCTCCCTGGCTATCTCCCCGCATTTCTCGAAATCCAGTATCCTCGAGTAGGCGCTTGCACCGACCACTATCATCCTGGGCCTGTGCTCGAGGGCAAGCTCCCTCATGCTTTCATAGTCGAGATACCCCGTCTCCCGGTCCACGCCGTAGGGAACGTTCTTATAGAGCATTCCCGAGAAGTTGACCTTGGCGCCGTGGGATAGATGTCCGCCGTGCCTGAGGTCCATGCCCATGATGACGTTGCCGGGCTCCAGCATGGAAAGATAGACCGCCATGTTGGCCTGAGTTCCGGAGTGGGGCTGCACGTTTACGTGCTCCGCGCCGAACAGTTCCTTGGCCCTTTCTATGGCCAGGTTTTCCACGATGTCGGCGTACTCGCAGCCGCCGTAGTATCGCCTTCCCGGATACCCCTCGGCGTACTTGTTGGTGAACACCGAGCCCTGGGCCTCCAAAACGGCACGGCTGGCGTAGTTCTCCGAGGCAATGAGCAGGAGCTTTTCCCGCTCCCGCTCCGTCTCCATCCTGATGGCTTCGTATATCTGGGGGTCCGTAAGCTTGAGGTCCTTGAGGTTCATTATTTAGTCTTGTCTCTCTTCTCCTCCATCGAGGATATCTTCTGAAGCCTCCGCAGGTGCCTTCCGCCCTCAAAAGGCGTTTCCATCCATACCCTGGCTATGTCCTTTGCCAACTCGGAGCCCACCACCCTGCCTCCCAGGACCAGGATGTTGGCGTCGTTGTGGAGGCGGCTCATCCTCGCGCTGAAGGGCTCGGAGCAAAGCGCCGCCCTCACGTTGCGGTGCTTGTTCGCCACAATGGACATTCCTATGCCGGTCCCGCATATAAGCACGCCCCTCTCCACCTCCCCCTTCGAGACGGCGGAGGAGACCTTGTCGCCGAAGTCCGGGTAGTCTACCGACTCCGGGGAGTCGGTCCCCATGTCCAACACGTCCGCGCCCATCTCCTTCAGGAGGGTCTTCATGAAGGCACCTCGCAGATTATCGAATAGTCAATTTTAATTAACCTATTATGCTAAGTCAAGAAAGGGCGCGCCGAACCCCTTCCGCCCCCGCGCCCGCTCTCCGCCGTTCCCGAACTCCTCCTTCAGAGGTAATACACCAGCAGATAGGCCATCAGTATCACCGTGACCCATATGACGGCCGTGCCTATGGCCCAGTGCCAGGTCACGTCGCCAGGGTAGGCGGCAAGCTCCTCCCTGGCCCTCTTCCTCAGTTCGGTTCCCAGCCTTGGCCCGCTTACGGCGGCAAGGGAAAAGTGCCAGGCGACCCTGAGAGCGGCGACGGGGTTGCGACCGCACCATGCGAGGGCGCCCGGGACGACCTCGAAGGCCGCCCTTCTCAGGGCAACCACCAGGACCTCGCCGGGCCCCTGGATAAGCCACATGAAAGCCCTGGCCCCCTTGCGGTAGAGCCAGTCCGCGTCGAGGTTCACGGCCCGCTTCTCGGCCGGGTATATGCCCGAGAGCATGAGGAGCGTGAAGGCCAGGGCCGAGAAGAACAGAAGCTCCAGCTGGCTCAGCACGTGCGAGGCGGTGTAGGGCACGTAGTCCACGGGGTAAGGAAGCACAGAGTACAGGTAGCCCGGGAACGCGCCGATGAACACGCACAGGAAGGCCGTTATTCCCATCGCCAGGAGCATGTTCAGGGGAGGCTCCTCGGGCCTGAGGCCGGAGTCGTGCGAAAAGAATGCGAAGAAGGGTATCTTGATGCCGGCGTGGTGGAACACGCCCGCGGAGGCGAAAAGCAGCACCAGCCATATTACCCTGAGTCCCTCGTGGGCCGCGGCGCTCATGACCATGGACTTGCTGACGAAGGCGCTGAAGAGCGGGAAGGCCGATATCGAAGCGGCCCCGACGATGCAGAAAGCGCACGTTAGAGGCATCGACTTGTAAAGGCCCCCCAGGCCCGTGGCGTTTATTCTCCCTGTCTGCCTGAGCACCGCCCCCATGGACATGAAAAGGAGGGCCTTGAAAAGAATGTCGTTGAAGGCATGGGCCACGGCGCCGTTTAAGGCGAGCTCCGTGCCTATTCCGATGCCCACGACCATGAAGCCGACCTGGTTAATGAGGCTGTAGGAAAGCACCCTCCTTAAATCGTTCTCTATGACCGCGTAGAATATCGGGAAGGCCGCCATCAGAGCGCCTATCCAAATGAGGGGCTCCGCACCGGGGAACGCCCTGGCAAGCACGTATACGGCCGTCTTGGTGGTAAAGGCGCTGAGGAATACCGTGCCCGCTATCGTGGCCTCTGGGTAGGCGTCGGTAAGCCACGGATGAAGCACGGGCCAAGCGCAGTTTATCCCCACTCCAAGAAATATCAGGTAGGAGGCAAGGCCGTCGAGACCCACGTAGCCGAAGTCCAGAGAGCCGGTTTCACCGAAGCGCAGTATTATTCCGATAAGGAGGATGACACCGCCGAAGGCGTGCACGGCGAAGTACCTGAACCCGGCGCCCAGGGAGCGCTCCGTACGGCGGGCCCATATGAGGGACACCGAGCTTATGGTCATCATCTCCCAGAAGACGAAGAGGCTGAGGAAGTCGCCCGCAAAGACCACCCCCAGGGCGCTCCCAGCGTAAAGGAGGCCCGTCACGTAGTCGACGTCGTTCTTTTCGCTCAAGGCGTAAAGGAGGGTCAGGAAAGCGGCTATGTGAAAGATGTACCCGAAAAGCAGGCTGAGCCTGTCGCAATATAACAGCTTGACGGTATAGCCCAGGAACTCCACCTGCAGGTGGCTGCCGTGGTCGAGCGCCAAAAGGTTAATGAAGCCCAAAACGGGAATGAGGAGGAGATACGCGTTCTTCGCCCTTCCCCTTAGGAGAGGGACGAACAAGGCGCCTACTATAAAAAGCGCCGCTGGAGGAACCTGGTTAATCATAGTAGTCTTCGCGCCTCTTGACGAGGGGCCTCAACACATATTTAGCGATAAGAACAAGCGAGACACAGGCCACGAAACCGAAGGCCGCATAGAACCCGACGCTCTCCTCCCAGCGGAACTCTCCGTGGATCGTCACGAAGATGTCCACGCCGATGAGCAATATGCACACCGCGAAGAATCCCCTTATGAATCGCCACACGTTTTCGGGTTTGTCAAAAAAATGCTTCTTCGCCATGCTATCTCCTCTAACGCCACCCGAACAGGAACGTCGCCCCGAGATACAGCACCGCCGCCGCAAGGACGATGTAAAATGCCGTCCTGTATCCCGGCACCGGCTCGTGCCCCAGCTCCATGGGCTCTTCGTCGTGTTTTCTCATGTCAGATTCCTCCCGTGGCCTGCCTGGCTACCATCCTGGCCAGCTCAAGGAACTCTCCGGGCCTGAAGAAAAGCACCACGGCCCCTATCGCCGTAAGCACAAGCGGAACCAGTATCAGCGCCGGGGCCTCCTTCACCCCGCCGCCCTCGCCCTCCCTGAAAAAGGCCCTGTAGACTATCGGCATGAAATAGCAGGCATTAAGTACGGTGCTTGTGGCCAAAACCGCAAGGATCGGCAGCATGCCGGCCTCCACCGAGCCCAAGGCGAGGTACCACTTGCTCACGAACCCTGCAAGCGGGGGCATTCCAATCATCGAGACCGACGCTACGGCGAAGGCCCCCATCGTCAGGGGCATCCTCCGGCCAATGCCGTCCAGTTCGCTAATGTTGGTCTTGTGGGCGGCCACGTATATCGCTCCGGCCGCGAAGAATAGAGTTATCTTCGAAAAGGCGTGCATC
>JARRNG010000142.1:0-2876 GCA_037385265.1 Nitrospirota bacterium | reverse complement strand
AGGGCTTGGATATAAAACCGTTAACGGCCACCTGGGGACCTATCTCCTCGTCTTTAATCACCCCGGCGAGGCACAGAGGCAATCCGTTAAGACGGGAGAACGTCCTGAGCTCCTCGAAATTCTCTTCGCTGCTCGGGTGACAGAGGACTATCGCGTTGGGCTTTCTAACCTTTGACATCTCCAGGGCCATCCCCACATTTTCGGCCCCCAGGGTCTTATATCCGATTCCTTCGAGGGCCCCCCTGAGGACCTGCCTGATGGGGCGATAGTCGTCCAGCACGAGGACGTGCCGCCCTGATATCTCGGGAAGGGGCGCAATCTTTTCAACTTCCCTTTCGGGGAGCTCGGCTACCTTGGGAAGAACGAAGTAGAATGTGCTGCCTTTCCCCAGTTCGCTTTCCGCCCAGATTCTGCCTCCGTGGGCCTCGACGATGTTCTTGCAGATACTCAGGCCGAGCCCCGACCCCCGGGGCCGCCCCTCGAGGTAATCCCCGATCCTGTAGAACTCCTCGAAAATCTTTTCGCTCTCTTCGGGGTAGATTCCCTCGCCGGTGTCGGAGACAAAACATTTGACCTCTCCGGGCGTGTCCTCGATGCCGACCGTTATCTTACCCTTCGAGGTGAATTTAACCGCGTTGCTCAAGAGGTTGAGGAATACCTGGAGCAGTCTGTTGCTGTCACCCCTGACCGAGGGGCCGGGCTCCTTGGCATCGACGGCTATTTCGAGCGCCTTGTCTTGAACCAGAGGCCCGATGGTTCTCACGGATGTGTGCACCACGGAATTGAGGTCCACCGAATCCATGTGCCACTCCGTCTTTCCCGACTCGAGCCGCACCACGTCGAGTATCTCGTTGGCGAGAAGGGTGAGCCTCTCGCTTTCCTTGTTGATGATGGTGAGGAATTCCCTGAGTGTGTCCGGCTCGATGTCTCCGTAGTTTAAAAGTATCTCCGAGAAGGATCGGATGGAGGAAAGGGGAGCCCTTATCTCGTGGGATACTCCAGAGATGAACCGGGTCTTGTTCCTCTCTATCTCCTGGATGCTCTTGTGGGCTTCGGAAAGGGAGTCCATTTTGGCCTGAAGGTTCATTATATTGAGATTAAGAGCGTTGGTAAGACCCTGGTAGGCGTCCGAAGTCCTTCTGAAGGACTCTTTTTCATTCTGGAGGTGCTCCGCCACACGCCCCGACGCATATCCCGCCAGCAAAAAGGCCGCGACGTTCATGGCGACTTCGTAAATGGGATAAGTCGCATGACTCGTCAAGGGGATTAGGCAATAGATGGCGCTGAACAGTATTGTGGCCTGAAAGTGGGCGCTTGCGCTTGTCGCCACTGGGATGAAAAGAATGAGCACGGCATAGTAAATGAACCTAAGCGGACTGACGATGCCCCCGGTAAGGACCATGGCCAGAGCCAGGATGGCCAGGGAAATGATGAAGTAAAACCTTCTCATTGATTCCTTCCGAGGATGGATCTTACTTTGGAGACGACCTCCCGCGGGCTGAAGGGTTTTGTCATGAAGTCGTCCGCTCCGGCCTGGAGCCCGAGGTCCCTGTCTTCATCCTGACCCTTGGCCGTAAGTATGATGACGTGTACCTGTTCGAGCTCTGCATCGGATTTTATTGACTTGCAAACCTCGAAACCGTTAAGTTTCGGCATCATCAGGTCGAGGAACACTATCTTCGGCTTGAGTCGTTTGACCTTGGAGAGGGCCTCATTTCCGTTCGAGGCCGTATCGACGTTCAAGCCTTCCTTCCTCAATACGAATTCCAGGGAGCGCAGTATGTAAGGCTCATCGTCGATTACGAGAACATCCATTTTATTTATTAGCATATTATGCGGCCGATAAACAAGTCCATTCTTTTCCTATAGCCTTTAAAGAGGCATATGGAATATAATTTACAAGTTACGAGTGAGTAAGGCACGCATGGGGAATCGGGAGCAGATAAGGATAATATCGCGGCATCACGGCGAGTTGAGCTCGAAGGTCGAGATGGACGGCCTGGAATACCTCGCGATAACCGAGGACTCGCAGCCTCACATCATCACAAGGGTATATTTTAAGGGGAAAGTCCTCTCCACGACCAAGAGCGATTACACGGACCTTCTTAAGACCTCGCGGGCTCGGCAGAGGGTCGAGGAATTCATGACCAGGCAACACAGGCGCGTCATCGAGTCGTTCAAGAAGGAAAGGACCAAGAGCACCAAGGTGACGGCCGCTTATATAAGCGATGTCAGGAGCCTGCTGGGGAAAAAGAACTACCGGAGCGCTTTGGATCTCTTAAGGGATGGACTCGAGAGCCGCCCCAACGACCCGTTCCTCCTTTCTTACTACGGATGCCTCGAGGCCCTCGTAAACAGGAACTTCAAACTCGGCATAGATGCCTGCAACAAGGCTATACATTCTCTGAGGGGAAAGTTGCCCTTCGGAGAGGAGTTCTATCTCCCCACCTTTTATCTCAACCTCGGAAGGGCCTATCTGGCCGCCGGGAAGAAGAGGGAGGCCACGAGAGCCTTCAGTGCAGGGTTCAAGACGGACCCCGAGCACCCCGACATCCTCTGGGAGATGAAAAAGCTTGGTCTAAGGGGTGAGCCCCCCGTGTCCTTCCTCGCGCGTTCAAACCCCATCAATAAGTACATCGGCATACTGCTGCACAAGATGAGGAGTTGATTCACAGCCTGACTATGCCCTCGTCCTATCGGCTGTTATTGCTGCCGAGGCGATTCACTCATGGAATATAGATGAGGGCTCAAGAAGGCAACCATTTGAGAGTCAACGATATTTCAGGTGCCATTCTTCTGGCTTCACTCTTCGCACAGATGTAGGCGGAGATTGAAACCTTTTAATTTTTTTATTTTTATGGGCAAAAAACTATTGA
>JARRNG010000141.1:0-2890 GCA_037385265.1 Nitrospirota bacterium | reverse complement strand
CTGCGAGGTCTCCTTCATATCCAGGAAGGAGGGGCTGATACCTGTCCTCATCAGCGCCTCCCCCGTAGTCGAGGATGGAGAGGTTGTGGCGAGGCTCGGAATAATCAAGGACTTCAGGGCCGAGAGGTCCCTGATGGACGCCCTGCGCGAGGAGAGGGACTTCTCCGAGGCCATCATGCAGAACATGTCTGATAGCCTGGTGGTGATAGACCGGGACTTCAGGATCGTCAAGGCCAACATGGCTGCGGTGGCCCACTCAGGAAGGGACATCGTGGGGGACAACTGCTACAGGGTGTTCCACAACCGCGAGGAGCCGTGCCACCTGCACGGGGAGGTGTGCCCCGCCATGAAGGTCTTCGAGACCGGCGGGAGCTTCAAGGCGGTGCACACCCATACCGGCGCCGGAACGAGCGTCTACCACGAGATAACCTCCTATCCCCTGGGGGACATCGACGAGGATGCGATGTACGCCGTGGAGATACTCAGGGACGTCACCGAGAGCAGGAAGCTCGACGAGGAGATATCGCAGAAGAACAGGGAGCTCACGGTCCTCAACGGCATATCCCGCATACTCAGCCAGTCGCTCAGGGCCGAGGAAATCTTCGACGGCATCTTCGAGAAAATCACCGAGCTCACGGGCACTGACGGAGGGGGCATTTACCTGCTGGACGACCTCGGCAGGAGCCTGCAGTGCAGGTACCACAAGGGCCTTTCGGAGGAGTTCGGGCAAGCGGCGGGGAGCATCAAGCTGGGCGATGACATCCCCGGCAGGGTGGCTCTCACTGGGCAGAGCGCGATGATACGCGACCTTAGCGAGCCGGGGCTCGGCGAGGGGTCGCTGCTTAGGCAATCGGGCATAAGGGCGCTGGCCTGCACGCCCATAAGTGGCACGGAAAAGACGGTGGGGGTGTTCTTCCTTTTCAGCTATGAGCCCCGTGATTTCGAGCCAGGGGAGGAGAGGCTGCTTCACTCTATAAGCGAAATGACCGGGCTAGCCCTCGAAAACGTAAGGCTCTACGAGACGATGCGGGAGCTCTACGAGCAACAGCGCCTGCGGAGGGAGAAGGAGCAGCAGGGCCTTCTCGGCCTTGCCTCCATGCTCTCGGCCACGCTGGACATCAGGAGCGTGCTCGAGGGGAGCCTGTCGCTCGTAAAGGAGTTGGTAGGGGCGGATTTCGTCTGGCTCCTGGAGGATGACGAGGCCGGCGGCCTCCGCGTGAAGGCGGACTCCGAGGGAGGCATGTCCGAGGGGTCGGTGGTTTACGAAGGCGGCCTGCCCACGGTGGAGAGGGCCGCCATGGAATCGAGGGAGCCCGTGGTGCACTCGGCATCCATGGCAGCGGGGCGGTATCATTTCGACGAAGGCCTGAAGATGTACAACACGGCGTGTTCCGTACCCCTGTACGTGGGGGAAAAGGCGCTCGGCGCCCTCACCCTTTATTACAGGTCGCTAAGGGAGATGAGGGAGGAGGACGTCCATTTCCTCCTCACGGTGTCGAGCATCCTGGCCGTTGCTCTCGAGCGGGCGAGGCTCTACGAAAACGTGATAATGGAAAGGGGCATGGCGGCCACGATCCTCGACGCCATGGCCGACGGCGTGCTGACCGTGGACATGAGCGACACGGTGATTTCCATGAACAGGGCCGCAGAGGAGGCTATGGGGATAACGCCCAAGAGCGCCCTCCACATGAAGCGGAAGGAGGTCCTCGCCTACTCGGCGGAAAACGGCGATCTCCAGGAAAAGATGGAGGAGTGTTTCGATTACGCCGCCAGGGGGGCGATGGCCACCAGGGAGGCGGACCTCATGGACACCCAGGGCAGGAGAATACCCCTGATCTTGTGGAGCGCCCCCCTGCGCGACAACCGCGGCGGCATCGCCGGTGTAGTTTACGTCCTTAGGGACATGAGCAGGGAAAAGCAACTGGACACGCTCAAGACGGAGTTCGTGAAGGCCGTGTCCCACGAGTTCAGGACCCCCCTGGCCTCCATCGTGGGGATGGCGGAGATGGTTATAGAGGAGGACGTACGCGGCGAAAAGGCCCGGGAATACCTGAACGCCATACTCTCCGAGGGAAGCAGGCTCTCCGCCCTGGTCTCCGACGTGCTCGACGTCGCGAGAATAGAATCCGGCAAGGACGTCTACACCGAGTCGAAGATAGACTTCTCCTCCCTCCTAAGGAGCGTCGAGGAGTCCTTCGAGCAGGTGATCGAGAAGAAGAGGGTGGACCTTGCCGTCGACGTGGACCGGGAGATAGAGGACTTCCGGGGCGACGAGGACAAGCTCAAGCAACTGTTCAGGAACCTCCTGGACAACTCCCTCACCTATTCCGACAGCGGCAAGAGAGTGTTCATCGGCGTGCACAAAAGCGGAGAAAAGGTTAAGATAGTCGTCGAGGACGAGGGGTGGGGAATCCCGAAGGAGGACCTCGGGCACGCCGGCGAGAAGTTCTACCGGGGGGTCCACGCCGTCAATACCACCGGAACGGGGCTGGGCCTCACTATCTCTAAGGAGATAGTCAAGATGCATGGAGGAGCCATGTACATTGAGAGCAGGCCGGGCGCGGGAACATCCGTAACTGTGGAGCTTCCTTTCAGGAGGAGCGTATGAGCAAGGTTGTGGTTATTGAGGATGAGCCCTTCATCCTGATGATGATCGAAGACAAGCTTAAGCGCGCCGGCATCGAGGTAGTCGCCCTCAGGGAGAGCGTAAACGCCGTCGAGGTCATAAGGAGGGAGAAGCCCGACCTCGTGCTCATGGACTGGATGATGCCGGAGATAAGCGGGCTGGAGGTCTCCAAGCCCCTGAAGGCCGACGAAAAGCTCAAGGACATCCCCATATTCATGCTCTCGGCCAAGGGGCAGGAAGAGGACATAAAGAGGGGCCTCGAAT
>JARRNG010000140.1:0-3820 GCA_037385265.1 Nitrospirota bacterium | reverse complement strand
GTGGGGTTGCCACCGGAGTAGTGGGCCATGAAGGCCCCCTCCAGGCTCCCGCGCCTCCTTATAAGCCCTCCGATGGAATAAAGGAGGGCGAGGATGTCGTCCGGGCCCTGGAACCTGTAGCTCACGCCATGGAGGGCGCGCCTGGCCCCCCGGAGGTCGAGGTCGGCGAGGTACGCCGATGGGCTTTCACCCATGCTCCCCAGTATCCTCTCCACCACGGGCATAAAGCTTGTGACCTTCCCGTAGGCAAGCACTGCGGCCACGAGGCCCGCGGCCTCCCGGTCGCCCTTATCCCTGTATTTTTTAGGGAAAATTATGGGGTCGTGCTCCACCCTCCCGGCGAAGTCGTAGCTCCGGTAGAGGGCGTCGAGGCTCCTTTTCAGGCTCTTACCGCGCATTTCAGGTTTCAGTTTATCAGAATCCGCCGCCATGAGCCAATCGCCCTCGACACGGGGGAAAAATGCCTGTAGAATTTGGATATAGGCCCCTCATGGCGGGAGAAGTTGACAAAAATGTAGGACATCTGGGATAATATGGCATACGGCAACCTATTGCCGTCCAGAAAATGCGCGACTGCGACTCCATAGTCAGCAAGAAGAACCGGGAGCTCGGGGCGATACTCGAGGTCAGCCGGGTCCTCACGTCCTCCTTCGACCTGGAGGCAAACCTCACCTCCGTCATGAGCACCCTGGCCGGGCAGCTCGACATGGAGAGGGGCTGCGTCTTCCTCCTTGAGCCGGGCACCGACAGGCTGAGAATTGTGGCGGCCCACGGCCTCAGCCGCGACGCCGTGGAGAGGGGGAAGTACCGCATAGGCGAGGGAATCGTTGGCCGGGTCCTTGAGAGCGCCTCGCCCATGTTCGTCCCCGACATAGGGGACGAGCCCAATCTCTGCATCCCCATAACCCTGAAGGGAAAGCCCCTGGGCGTGATAAGCGTCGACAGGATATATTCCGAGGAGCACGGCGGCGTGGACGACGACCTGAGGGTGCTGAACATCATATCCAGCCTCATCGCCCAGTTCGTCAAGCTCTGGGAGACCTACCGGGAGGCCGACCGCGAGAGGGAGAACCTTAGAATCGAGCTCAGGGAGCGCTACAGCCTGCCGAACCTCGTGGGCGAGTCGGCGGGGTTCCAGGCCGTCCTTAAGAGCGTGCTCAAGGTGGCCGACACCGACGCCACCGTGCTGGTCCTCGGCGAGTCGGGCACGGGCAAGGAGCTCATCGCCAGGACGCTCCATTTCGAAAGCAGGAGGGCCAGGAAGCCCTTCGTGGCCGTGAACTGCGCCGCCCTGCCCTCCAACCTCCTTGAGGTGGAGCTCTTCGGCTGCGAAAAGGGCGCCTTCACCGGCGCCACGGCCCGGAGGACCGGCAGGTTCGAGACCGCCCAGGGCGGCTCGATATTCCTCGACGAGATAGGAGAGCTCCCTCTGGAGCTCCAGTCGAAGCTCCTCCGGGTGATAGAGGACAGGACCTTCGAGCGCGTGGGCTCCTCCGACTCCATGAGGGCCGACGTGCGGGTGATAGCCGCCACCAACAGGAACCTCTCCGAGGAGGTCCGGAGGGGCAACTTCAGGGAGGACCTCTACTGGAGGCTCAACGTGGTGCCCCTGGTGCTTCCGCCCCTGCGCGAGAGGAGGAGCGACATCCCTCTCCTGGTGGGATACTTCGCCGAGAAGTTCAACCGGGCCTACTCGAAGGAAGTGCGGGTCTCGGAGGAGGCCATGGAGAGCTTCATGGGCTACCGCTGGCCCGGAAACGTCAGGGAGCTGGCCAACGTCCTCGAACGCCTGATAATAATGTGCGAGGGCGACGAGATAGGCCCCGGGGACCTGCCCTACGGGATAAAGCACAACGCCGGGCAGCCGGCGAGCGAGGAGAGGCCCTCCCACGACGCCGAAAGCCTAAAGAGCGAGGTCCTGAACCTCGAGCGGGACCGCATCGTCAGGGCCCTCAAGGAAAGCGATTTCGTCCAGTCCAGGGCGGCGCGACTTCTGGGCATAACCCCCCGCCAGCTGGGCTACAGGATAAAGAAATACCGCATCGAGACCCCCCGCTAAAGACGGCGTGAAAAAAGGGGAGCCCCAAAGGGCTCCCCTTTTTTGTTTCCTTTCTGCTCCGCGCTCCGGCGGCTGCTGCTAAAGGGCCTCCTTGTCCCTCGCGCCGGTGCGTATCCTGTAGACCTCCTCCACGGGGGAGACGAATATCTTCCCGTCGCCCACGTTTCCGGTCCTGGCGACGTCGATTATGGTCCTGACGATGTCCTGGACGCCAGTGCCGTTGGCCACTATCTCGAGCTTTATCTTCGGAAGCATCTCGATCGTGTACTCGCGGCCCCTGAACTGCTGGGTAAGTCCCTTCTGGGTGCCGTGTCCCTCTATTCGTGTCAGCATGAGGCCCGGATATCCCATCTTCTCGAGGGCTGCCCTTACCTCTTCGAGCTTCTCCGGCCTTATTACCGCCGTTATCTTCTTCATTCGGGTAGCCTCCTTTCTACTTCAATATCCAGAAGTTGGGATATGCCGGTGTGCCGTGCTCGTAGGTGTCGAGCCCCTCGAGCTCCTCCACCGGCGGCACGCGCAGCCCGTTTATGGCGTTTATGGCCTTGAAGACCACCAGGCCGAGGACGAAGGCCCACGTCAGGCAGACGGCGGCGCCTATGGCCTGGGCGATGAGCTGACCCGAGCCGCCTCCGTAGAAGAGCCCCGTCACCAGCGGCCCCTCGGTGGTGTAGTTGCCGTAGGTGCCGTCGGCAAAGAGGCCGACGCTCAGGAGGCCCCATATGCCGTTCGTGCCGTGCACGCTCACGGCGCCCACAGGGTCGTCCACGCCCAGGTTCTCAAGGGAAAATACGCTCGCCACCACAAGCACGCCCGCCACGAGGCCTATCACCACCGCCGCCCAGGGCGCCACCCAGGCGCAGGGGGCCGTGATGGCCACGAGACCGGCCAGGGCCCCGTTCAGGGTCATGCCGATGTCGAACTTGCTGCTCTTAAAATACATTACGATCATGGACGCCACCGCCCCGGCCGCCGCGGCGAGATTTGTGTTGACGGCTATGACGGATATCCTGAGCTCGTGGGCCGAAAGCGTGCTTCCGGGGTTGAAGCCGAACCATCCAAACCACAGTATGAAGACGCCGAGGGCGGCAAGGCTCATGTTGTGGCCCGGGATGGCCTTCGGCTTTCCGTCGGGACCAAACTTCCCGAACCTCGGCCCGACCACTATGGCGCCGGCAAGGCCCACGCCCGCCCCAACGAGGTGCACCACGCCGGAGCCGGCGAAGTCGAGGTGCCCCATGCCGAAGGGCAGGGAGCTCAGCCACCCGCCGCCCCAGACCCAGTGTCCGTAGATGGGATAGACTATGGCGCTCACGATCAGGCTGTATAAGAGATAGGAGCTGAACTTCAGCCTCTCGGCGACGGCCCCGGACACTATGGTTGCCGCCGTGGCGCAGAATACGAGCTGGAAGATGAAGAGCTCGTACTTGCTCACGTCGTAAGTGTTCCCCGCGAGAAACCAGCCGTCCGTGCCGAAGAGGCCCATCTTGTCGGCCCCGAACATTATGGCGAAGCCCACGGCGAAGTACCCCAGCGAGCCGATGGCCACGTCCATGACGTTCTTCATCATAAGGTTAGATACGTTCTTCGCCCTGCAGAATCCCCCCTCCACCATGGCGAACCCGGCCTGCATGAAGAACACCAGGAACGCGCACACCAGGACCCACACGAAGTCCACTGGCGCCCCGGGGTCGGCCGTCAGGGTGCTCGCCCCCCCGGGGTCCGGGAGGACCACCTCCGGAGCGGGGGGTGGAGCAGCCT
>JARRNG010000139.1:0-3052 GCA_037385265.1 Nitrospirota bacterium | reverse complement strand
GGTGGGAACCATCCTGACGGTAACCCCCCACATCACGGAAGCCGGCAACGTTAAGATGAAGCTCGTCGTGGAGCAGAGCGCCATAGGCGACAGCGTTATAGTGGGCTCGGGTGAATTCCCACGCTTCACGTCGAGGAAGGCTACCACTTCAGCAGTGGTCGCGTCGGGGCGCACCCTGTTTCTCGGCGGCCTCATATCCGACGAAAACACCCTCACGAGGCGCGGGATACCGGGCCTGAGCAAGATACCTCTCCTCGGCTACCTCTTCGGCACCACCGAGGACAGCGTAACGAAGAGAGAGCTCCTGGTCATGGTCACCCCTCACGTCATAAATGACCAGAAAGCCGCAGCGGAAATCACCAAGCAGTTCCAGAACAGGGTACACACGATAGGGCAGAGGCTCAAGGAACTCGATGAAACAGGCGAAAATTATTTTCTGCCCTTAGAAAATGGCGAGAGCGCCGAGAAGGTCATGGAGCAATAGCTGGAAGAATCGACCGAATAATAACGGAAATTCGCGGGGCCGGCTTCACAATCTCGAAGTCGGCCCCTTTTTTCAGAGTCGCTTACATGTACCTCTCTATCTTGCCCTTCCAGGCCTTGATTGCGGGCTCGTAGCCCCCGGGCTTCCTTCCGAAGCAGATGCCGAGCCGCTCGAAGAGAGCCACGTCTTCGAGGTCCACCTGCCTTTGTTTGATGACCTCCGAGGTAGCCTCGTAGAATATGTCCTTGCCGGCCGTCTTGACAATGGTTACGCCGGTGACTCCCTGGGTGAGGAGAACGACCCCCGCCGCCCCCGCCGCCATGCCGAAGTTCACGTCGTAGGCATACGAGCGGCCGGACCTGACCAGGTGGCCTGGGGTTACCTCCCTTATCTCCGGCTTTTCGTAGACGCCGGGCACGTACATGCCGGACTCCTGCATGAAGGTCTTTACGTCTGGGTCATCCTTCATCAGGCCCTCGAGCCTCTTTCTGACGAACTTGCCGGCCCCGGCGAGCTTTACGTGGCCGAAGGCGTCCTTGCCGGCCGACTCGTCGGCTATGACCTCCCCCTTGGCGTCCTTCATTCCCTCGGCGGCGACGATGGCGTAGGTGCCTGCCCTGACATCGCTGGCCTTCACCCTCGAAAAGAACGTCTTCTTCATGTGCTTGTAGACCACGTCGAAGTCCACTGGGATCTCCGGAAGGAGTATGCAATCGGCGTCGGCCCCTATGCCTCCCCTGAAAGCGGTGTGCCCCGCGTAGCGCCCGAACACCTCGAGCACCAGGACCCGGTTGTGGCTCATGCCCGTGGTCCTGAGGTCGCTCATGAACTCGGCCACCCTGTTTATGGCCGAGTCCCCGCCCACGCTGTAGGTCTGGAGGTCCAGGTCCATGGTCTTGGGCACGTGCACGCACTTAATTCCCTTCTCCGCCAGGTCGACTATTACGCTCCCCGTGTCGTCGCCGCCGCTGATGACCAGGCCGTCTATGCCGAATTTCTCAAGGCCCTTCTTGATCCGGTCGTACTTGTCGGCGGCCTCTATCTTCTTTATCTTAACCCTCGAGTGTCCAGCCTCGGAGCCCGCCCGGGTGGCGTCTATCCTGTTCAGCCTTTCCTGGGTAAGGAGAACTACTCTTTCCATCTCGACCAGATTGTAAAGGCCGGCATAGCCGTTCGGGATAACGACCATCTCGGCCCCGAGAGCGGCGGCCATCCGGGCGGCGCCCTTTATCACCGCATTAAGCCCCCCGCAATCGCCCCCGCTTGTGATGATTCCTATTCTCTTCATTTGGCCCGACACCTCCTGTTGTGGTCTGCTTTTGCGGCAATCCGGAAATAAATCTTACCAGACCCGACGGCATTTTGAAAGGGCCAGCGCCCCTATCCTCACGCCGCCTTGAAATAATATGGGCATATTGTAGAATATCTACAAAGACCTCGCCGCCAAGGCGGGCTTTTGGATCCATGTTGTCATGCAGGAGGTCGCGAGCACGGACCGGCATCTGGCGTTCTCCGTCCTGGCCGGTGGCTTGGCCCGTCTCAGGTGGGTGGTGGAAAATGGACTCGAGGAACCTTTGGACTGATTAGGCCATGTACTTTCTGCCCGTATCGCTTGCGCTGTTTTTGATCCTGCTCCTTTTGATCCCGGTGCTCTTCGTAATGGCGCCGGCCGTAGCCTTCTCGAAGCTGGGCCTTAACCCGCTTAGCGGATACCTCTTCTTCATTCTATGCCTCATTGGAGGGGGCATAAATATCCCGATTAAGCGCGAGAGGGTCCCCTCGGGGCTCGCCATGGACACGGATACGAGGGAGTTCCTCAGGCTTTTCGGCGTGAGGGTGCCCGAAATAAGCGACAGGATACTGGCGATTAACCTGGGCGGCGCCATATTGCCGGGCGCGCTGTGCATCTATCTCCTTTCCATGGCGCCCTTGGCCGAGACTTTCCTGGCCACGGTGATTACCTCGGCCGTATCGTACAAGGTCAGCAGGCCGGTCCGCGGCATAGGGATAGTCATGCCAACGTTCGTGCCGCCTGTGGTGGCCGCCGCCGCGGCCATCCTCATTGCGCGGGAAAGCGCCCCCCAGGTGGCCTACATATCCGGAGTCCTCGGGACCCTCATAGGGGCCGACCTCCTTCGTCTCCGCCAGATGAAGGAGCTGGGCTCCACCATTCTCAGCATAGGCGGCGCAGGGGTCTTCGACGGCATATATCTTGTGGGCCTCGTATCTGTGCTCCTGGCATGATGCTGCGCCGGGGCGGCATGATTCCACTCGTCGGAGATGAAGGAGTCGACGGCCTGCGCCGCCCCCAGTATGCATGGTATGAGCGGCCTCGGCGGCATTAGCCCTTGAATTCCGACAACATATGTTTTATCATTTCTAAGCCTCGATGAAGACGAACACCGCTTATAAGGCAATCATATTGGTTTCTCTTTTCCTGGCGCTGGCGCTGGCCCTGCCCCTGGCCGCCCAGGCCAAGACCGTTTATGTTTCGGACGAACTTGTCATCACCATGCGCACGGGCAAGGGACCCGGATTCAGGATAATCGATAACCTCGAAAGGGGAAC
>JARRNG010000138.1:0-3236 GCA_037385265.1 Nitrospirota bacterium | reverse complement strand
TCCCCCCAGGGCGCCTCCAGGCCCTTCGACCGGAAGCGAAACGGCTTCGTCATGAGCGAGGGGGCCGGGGCGGTGGTCCTCGAGGAGCTCGGGTACGCCAGGCGGCGCGGGGCGCCGATACTCGGGGAGCTCGTGGGCTACGGCTCCTCGGCCGACGCCTACAGGATAACCGACACCCACCCCAAGGGGCTCGGGGCCATCTACGCCATGAAGGCTGCCCTCGAGGACGCGGGGCTCGGCCCCGAGGGCATAGACTACATAAGCGCCCACGGCACCTCCACCCAGATGAACGACCTCGCCGAGACCATGGCCATAAAGGAGGTCTTCGGCGAGAGGGCCGGGGAGATCCCCGTGAGCTCGGTGAAGTCCATGCTGGGCCACACCATAGCCGCCGCCGGGGCCATAGAGATGATACTGGCCCTCATGGGGATAAGCCGCTCACTCCTCCTTCCAACGATTAACTACGAGACCCGGGACCCCAAGTGCGACCTCGACTACGTGCCCAACGAGGCGCGGAGCATGGAGCACCGCACGGCGCTTTCGAACTCCTTCGGCTTCGGCGGCCAGAACGCCTGCATCGTCGTGGGCAGGTTCGATGAGTGAAGAAGTCGTCATAACGGGCGTCGGGCTCGTCTCCTCCCTGGGCCTCACCCTGGAGGAGACCTGGAAGGCCCTCCTTGAGGGGCGCTCGGGCATCGGGCCGATAAGGGGCTTCCCCGCCGGGGGCTTTACCTCAACATACGCCGCCCAGGTGGAGGGGCTTGAGGCTGGGGCGCTCGGCGTAAGGGGAAGGGAGGCCAGGATAACCGACCTCCACACCCTCATGCTCATAAAATGCCTGCGGGACGCCTTCGAGGGCTCGGGGCTCGAGGGCTCCCAGGTCCCGCGCGACGAGGTCGCGATTTTCGGCGGCATGGGCGGCGTGGACTACCGGGAGGGGGACCTCGTCCCGGCCGTCGCGGCCTCAATGAGGAAAGACGGCTCTGTCGATTACGGGAAGTTCTACGGCGGGGCTTTCAGGGAGATATACCCCCTCTGGCCCCTGGGGATGCTGAACAACATAGCCTTCTGCCAGGCCGCAAAGGAGCTGTCCCTTAGGGGGGAAAACACCGTCTTCTCTCCCCACGCCGAGGCTGGAGCGCAGGCCCTCAGGGAGGCGGCCCTCTCGGTGTCCGAGGGGCGGGCACCGGGGGCCCGTGCCGCCGGGGTGGGCGGGTCGGGGTCGGCCGCAATCCTCGCCCGGGCGGTACTCGCGGGGATGGCCAAAGGCGACGCCTTGAGACCCTTTTCCTCGGAGCGGGGGGGCACGGTGCTTGGCGAGGGGTGCGCGGTCCTGGCCCTCGAGCGGAAATCCTCTCTAGCGCAAAGGGGCGCGGCGGCCCTGGCCCGCATGACGGGGTACGGCGAGGCCTTCTCGCTCGGCGAGGCCCGGCCCGACGGTGAGGCGATGGCCCGGGCCATGCGGCTGGCCCTCGAAAGCGCCTCCTTGAATCCCTCGGGTATCGACGTGCTCATCGCCCACGGAGACGGCACCCCCCTGGGCGACGAAAAGGAGATTGAGGCGATAAACGAGGTATTCTCCGATACCGGCCTTAAGGTATATTCCTCGAAGGGCGCCCTGGGGCACATGCTCGCGGGCTCGCCCGCCGTGGACGCGGCCCTGGCGGTCCAGATGATAAGGACGGGCACGGTGCCTCCCACGCTCGGCGCGGAGCCCCTGGACGAAAGGGCGAGGTTCGTGGTCTTAAGGGGCGGGGCGCTTGAGGCCACAGTGAGGCGGGTGATGGTCTCGTGCTTAAGCGTGGAGGGGCAGTGCGCCGCCTTCGTCCTTGAGGCCGCGGCATGAGGTTCCTCTACTACGATAGGGTAACGAAGATTGAAAAGGGGAAGTCCATCGAGGGCGTCAAGGCCTTCTCGCTTTCCGAGGAGTTCCTGAAGGGGCACTTCCCCGTGAAGGCCCTCGTCCCTGGGGTGATATTCATAGAGGCCATGGCCCAGCTCCTGGGCTGGCTCATAATCTACTCCCACGACTTTCAGGTCTCGCCCATAATGTCCCTCGTAGAGGGGGTGGAGGTCGCCTCGGACCTGAGGCCCGGCTTCACGGCCCAGATGAGGGGGGAGATAATATCCACCTCCAAGCGCGACACCCTGGGCCGTGCCGAGACCTTCGTCGAGGGCCGCAGGGTGGCCTCCATCGAGCGCATAATCTACAGCCACTTCCACGGCGCAGACCCAGCGGAGCTCAGGGCCCGCTTCGAATACTATAGCGGCCTCAGGGCGGACGGGACCCGATGAGGCAAAGGAGGGTCGTCATAACCGGCATGGGCATGGCGACGTCAAACGGCCTCGAGGTCGGGGAAAACTGGCGGAAGGCCCTCGAAGGGGTCTCGGGCATAAGGAGGCTCGACTACCCCGGGGCGGAAAACTCCCCCGTTAAAGCCGTGGGACAGATAGCGGAGGAGGACTGGCTGAGGATAGCCGGGGAGTTCCCCGAGGACGCCCGCCGCGAGGGCGAGCGCTCGACGCTCTACGCCCTCTGGTCGGCCAGGCGGGCCCTGGAGGACTCGGGCCTCGTCTCGGGCGGCAGGCGCGGACGCTTCGGCGTGAGCATGGCCAAGGGGCTGGGGATAAACAGGCCCGAGGACATCTCAAGCTGGCTCTCCGGAGGCTCCTTCGACTACGAGCGCTTCGGCCGGGAGCTTCAGAGGGTGCACAGGGAGTCCATAATCCGAAACCTCACCCACTGCACCTCGGGCCTCATAGCGAGGAAATTCTCCCTGGGGGGGCCAAACCGCACCGTCACCACGGCCTGCGCCTCGGCCACCCAGGCCATAGGCACGGCCTTCAGAAGCGTAAGGCACGGCGAGGCCGACGTGATGGTGGCCGGGGGACCGACAGCATGATAAACCCCGTGGGCCTCGTCTTCTTCGTCCTCCTGGGGGCGGCCTCCACCTGGGAGGGCGACCCCGCCCTGGCCTGCCGCCCCTATGACCGCAGGCGCTCGGGCCTCGTGATGGGCGAGGGGGCCGGGGTGGTGGTGCTCGAGGAGCTGTCCCACGCCCTCGAAAGGGACGCAAGCATATACGCCGAGGTGGCGGGCTACGGGGCCTCCCTGGACTCCCACGAGCTAACAGCCCCATCCCGAGGGCTTCGGCGCGGAGCTCTCCATGAGGCGGGCCCTCGAGGATGCGGGGCTCGGCCCCGGGGACGTGGACTACATAAACGCCCACGGCACC
>JARRNG010000137.1:0-5242 GCA_037385265.1 Nitrospirota bacterium | reverse complement strand
CAATATATGGGGGGTCGACCTGAACCCCCTGGCTGTAATTGCAGCTTGAACCAACTATCTCTTTTCCCTTGCTGACGTGGTACATGAGATGCCAAGAGTAGAAATGCCCGTGTATCTCGCTGACTCTGTGCTCTGGCCTGAGAGGGCTGGTCAGCTTGAACTATCGCCAAGAGGGGAGTCAATAGCCATCCCGACCTCAATAAAGACCTTTTTTGTCCCCAGGATATGGATAAAGGACGAAGGGTTCTTAATTAGAAGGGCAGCGCCTCTTGTATGGCGAAAGAGCATTATTCGGTGCCCGAAGCCATGGAGCGCTTCAAAAAGGAAGGGCTGGTGTTCTCGCCTCACGAGGAAATTGTCTCAAATTTCTATGGAGAAATATTAGACCTTGAAAATCAGGGCAGAAATGGTATCTGGGCGCGGTTTCTCAAGAATGCCTTTGCCCCAACAATAGCCGACAGGTTTGATTTTGTTGTCGGCAATCCGCCATGGATTCGCTGGGGGTATCTCTCGAAGGAATATCGTGATGCGACTCTACCTCTCTGGCAGAATTACGGGTTATTCTCATTGAAGGGTCATGCGGCCCGCCTCGGCGGCGGTGAAAAAGATTTTTCAATGCTTTTCACTTACACGGCCATAGACTATTATTTGAAGAAAAATGGGAAGCTGGGCTTCCTCATAACTCAAGAGGTCTATAAGTCTAAAGGCGCAGGTGAGGGTTTCCGAAGGTTTCAATTGGGAGACAAGGAACATTTCAAAGTCTTAAAAGCGCACGATTTGGTTACTGTCCAGCCTTTTGAAAAAGCGGCAAATAAGACGGCGATGATTGTTGTAAAAAAGGATAGCGTTACAAATTATCCAGTTCCATACACTGTATGGAAACGAAAAAAGGGCGTGGGCAGAATCCCCACTGACTCAGGCCTGAAGGATGCCTTGGCTCTATTGCAAAAACAGAAATTGCTAGCTCAGCCGATTGGCTCACCTACTGGCTCTTGGCAGACGGTATCAGAAAAACAGACAGGATTGAAAGCCCTGGTAGGAGAGAATGCATATAAAGCTCGATTAGGGGCAAGAGCTGAACCATATGGAGTTTTTTGGCTTCGGATTAAGCAGGTGCTTTCAGATGGTAACTTAATTGTTAGCAATCTTGCTAAGAGGGGTAAAAGAGTTATTCCCCAAGTAGAAGAAACGATTGAGCCCGATTTGATATATCCTTTCGTAACTGGAGCGGATATTGAAAGGTGGGGGACTGCTCCCGCACAATATGTCCTGCTGAGCCAAGATCCGAAGAAACGTGAGCCTTATCCGGTATCTGATTTGAAAAAGAATCTTCCTAGGACTTATGGATATCTCTTAAAATTTAAAGACATCTTACTTTCCAGGGGCTCTAAAACTGTGAGGGAATTTGCTGAAAGAACTGCATTCTATGCAATGTATGGCATAGGCGATTATACCGTTGCACGTTACAAGGTGGTTTGGAAGCGTATGGCAACTGATATTATCGCAGCGGTTATATCACAAAATAAGACACCTTACGGCTATAAAATGGTTATTCCTTCGGATACCACAGCCATATTTTCTCTTGACAATGAAAAGGAAGCGCACTATTTGTGTGCAATTATTAACTCTAATCCTGTTAGGGAGTTTGTTAAATCCTATTCATCAGCGGGTCGTGGTTTCGGCGCTCCATCAGTGATGAATCATATTGGCATCCCCAAATTCGACGAGAAGAATAGATTGCATCAAAATCTCGCCGAGCTTTCAAAATCTCTCCATAACCTTAAATCAAGAAATAATGATCCCGAAATTGAAAAATTGGAAGAAGAAGTCGACAATGCCGTAATCAAGCTATTTGGCATAAAATA
Organism: Nitrospirota bacterium; assembly: GCA_037385265.1. Lineage (GTDB taxonomy): Bacteria > Nitrospirota > Thermodesulfovibrionia > Thermodesulfovibrionales > JdFR-86 > JARRNG01. The sequence goes on along the minus strand of JARRNG010000137.1, from coordinate 3,377 downwards.
AAAATAACCCCCCTCCCCCTCTAAAACGCCATTCTCTGGTAGTCGCAGTGGGGGCACCGCCAGGTCTTCTGAGGGTCGTGCCAGTCCATCTTCTTCTTGCATATCGGGCAGGTCTTGGTGGTCCTGGCCGTCTTCTGAAGGGAAGAGAACCCCTGGGGGATCGAGTAGCCCTTGGCCGGAGAAGGGTCGGCCTTCTGCGCCTTGCCCTTCGCGGCCTCGCCCGTGTCGGCCCCGTTACCCTGGGCGCCCTTCGCCCCGGCTTCCTCCTCCTCGTTTGCGCAGACGTAGCACTTCCACATCCTCTCCTTCTCGTACCAGAAGGCCTGGCATCCGCAGACGGAGCACTTCTTCCTGTCCCCGCTGTCCCTCGGCGCGGGGGCGCCCCTGGGGGCGACCTCCGCCTCGGCGGCGGCCTCCGCGGGGGCCTCGGCCTCGAGGGAGTAGCTGGCTTCCACGAGGGGCTCCGCCGCGGCCCTGGGGGACTCTTTCTTCTGGACGGAGCTCTCCACCTTCGCCTTCAGGGCCGATATCTCGGCGGCGATGCCCGATATGAGCCCCTCGATGCCCGCCTCGGCCATCTTGATCTCCCTCGAGCGCTCGGCCATGCGGCCCCGGACCCCGCGCTCCTCCTCCTCGAGCCGCCCGATCTTCCCGCGGAGGGCCGATATCTCGCCCCTTATCTCCAGGAGCCTGGACTCCATGCCCTTGATGTCGAGGCGCCAGTCGGAGAAGGCGGAGAGGAAGGCCTCGTCCATCTTATCGAGCTCCGAGAGCCGCGCGTCGGCGGAGGCGAGGATGTCTTCCCGGCTTATTCCGGCCGTGGCCGAGAGCATCTTTAAGGCGGTGGGGTAGAGCTTATCCTCGTCGCGAACCACGTCCCTGAGGGCATCCAGTATCGTTTGGAACTTCCCGAAGACCTCGTCCCTGCCCTCTATGTCCCTGAGTATCTCCTCCCGGAGAAGGCCGATATCGAGAGAAGTGTCCCCGCCCCCCCGCGCCTTGGCGAGGAGGTCCGAGGCTATTTGCGAAACGGCCCTTCTGCTGCTCTTGGTGGCGCCCACAGTTAGTTTCCCCCTTCCCGGGGCCCTCGCTCCCTCCGGAATCCCGGCCCGGAATCCCGGAGGGAGCGCCGGCCAGCCCGGCCGTCCTTTCCAGGGAACACGGCGTCGGCAGGGGCGCGATGCTCCGCCCCAGGGCCGATCCCTGTCCCATGGGACCCTCGGCTTTGTGCCCCCCGGTCGCCCGGGGTTTACCCTTTCGGAAACAGTAAAGCCAATGCAATTTAAAGAGCGTTACTTATATAAAATCTATATCACAAATAAATATATATTGTCAAGGGTTTTCGGGGAAAATGCAGAATCGGCTTTATCTCTGGGAATTATAAATTTAACCTGGGGGGATTCGGCCCCACGGCCCGAGGCTGGAGGGGGGCGGGGGAAACCTCCCAATGGCCTCTCAGCCGCCCCCGCCCCCCGCTTGACCCGGAGCGGGGTTTGTGTTAATCTTTAACTTCCTTTGGAATTTGAAAATTTCGGGGAATGTCAGGACATTTCAGCTATAGAGGGGAGTGAGAGATGAATGCCCTCTGTGAAAGTCACCTCAGAGGGGTCCTTCGAGGCGGCGCTGAAGAAATTCAAGCGCGAGTGCCAGCGCTCGGGCATACTTTCGGACTTCAAGCGCAAGGAGCACTACGACAAGCCCAGCGTCATGAAGAAGAAGAAGCAGGCCGCCGCCAGGAAGAGGGCCCGCAAGAAGGCCAGGCCGTACCGCCCCAGGTAGGGAGCGCCGGCAGGCTTCCCTCATAGCTCTACAACGGGGAGGTACGCGCGCGTGAGGCTCAGAGACCTCTACAAGAAGGCCGTGGAGACGGCCATTGCCAACGACCCCAGGGGCCTGGAGCTCGTCCAGAAGGAGCTTGACTCCCGCAGGAAGGAGTACGAGAAGCTCAAGGACGAGGACAAGGAGTACTTCGACCTCGAGAGCCTCGAGAACCCCTACTCCGACTCGCGCATCCTCTTCGGCACGGGCGACGAGGAGGTCCGTAGCGCCCTCGTGGGCATAGACATGGAGGGCCCCGTGGTCGTGCTGGCCTACGCCCTCAGGGAGAAGGGCGAGCCCATAGACCTCATGATAGCCCACCACCCCGAGGGCCGGCCCTTCGCCTCCCTCTACGACGTCATGGGCATGCAGGCCGATATCCTCGGCCGCGTGGGCGTGCCCATCTCGGTGGCCGAGGACCTCATGGAAAAGCGCATCCGCGAGGTGGAGCGCCGCCTCCTGCCGGCCAACCACACCCGGGCCGTGGACGCCGCGCGGCTCCTGGGCATACCCTTCATGTGCATGCACACGCTGGCGGACAACATGGTGGCCACCTACCTCCAGCGGCGCTTCGACGAGGAGAAGCCCTACCGGGTCTCGGACATCGTCGACATGCTCAACTCCATCCCCGAATACCAGGAGGCCCGCCGCCAGGGCGTGGGGCCCAAGGTGCTGATAGGCTCCGACAAGCGCACCTCCGGCAGGGTCTTCGTGGACATGACCGGCGGCACCGGGGGCTCCAAGGACATCTTCCGCAGCCTCGCCACAAGCGGCGTGAGCACCATCGTGGGGATGCACATAGGCGAGGAGCACCGCAAGGAGGCCGAGAAGAACCACGTAAACGTGGTCATCGCAGGCCACATCTCAAGCGACAACCTGGGAGTGAACCTCCTCCTGGACGAGCTCTCCCGCCAGGAGCCCCTCAAGGTCTACGAGTGCTCGGGCTTCAGGCGAGTAAGCAGGCTTTAGAAGAAGAGGGAAAGGGCCCCGCGCCGGGGGCCTTGACAATGTCCGGAAAACGTCATAGACTTCATACCGTTGCGCCCTTATTTTGGCGCTCGCTCGCGGGGAGGGAAAACAGAAGCGTTCGGGGTTCAGGCGCGAGGGGTTTTCGTCTCCGGGCAAGCATGTTTCCGTTATTCACAAATAACCGTTACATATAATTTATAATTGGTGATGACCGACGGGGCGGCTGACGAGATAAAGCAGAGGCTAGACATCGTCGATGTGGTGGGCGACTACGTGGCCCTCAAGCGCTCGGGGCAGAACTTCAAGGGCCTGTGCCCCTTCCACGCCGAGAAGACGCCTTCCTTCATGGTGAGCCAGCCCAAGCAGATGTTCCACTGCTTCGGCTGCGGCGCCGGGGGCGACCTCTTCGCCTTCGTGATGAAGCACGAGGGGCTGAGCTTCCCCGAGGCCCTGGAGCTCCTGGCCAAGCGGGCCGGCGTGGAGCTTAAACCCCGGAGCCCCCAGGAGCGGGGCCTCAAGGAGGCCATAAAGGCGGCAAACGCCGCGGCCCAGGAGTTCTTCGCAAGAAGCCTCGCCGAGAGCGAAAAGGC
>JARRNG010000136.1:8586-11549 GCA_037385265.1 Nitrospirota bacterium | reverse complement strand
CAGCCCTCCCTTGCCGTGGCCGCAAAGGGACTCAGGGTACAGGGAGAGAACTCCGAGATCCTGTCGGTCAGCGAGGTGGATATCTCCGTGGCCCTCGGCCCCCTGCTTTCCCGGAGGGTGGAAGTCTCTCAAGTCCGGGTGGTCGGGCCGGTGATAAACATCGTGCGGGACAAAAACGGCAAGTATAATTTCGAGGGGAAGAGGGCGCCTGCGAAAAAGGCGGAAAAGAAAAGTGGCGGGCCTTCGCTCCTTGCGGCAGTACTGGCCAGGGAGATATCCGTGGTCGACGGCCGAATGACCTATCTGGACGAGGCCTCGGAAAGCAAGACCTCCGTGCTCGGCTTCGACGTAGACGTAAGGGACGTCTCCATAAAGGGGCTTTCCGGGACGAGGGAAGCCCGGGGGCTCATTAAATCCATCGGCTTCAGGGGCACCCTTGATGTCAAGACCTTCGAGGCCGGCAACTACAGGGTCTCCGACATCACCTCCGAATACGTCTGGAAAAACGGCGTTCTCGACATCGAGCCCATGAAGATGAGCCTCTACGGCGGCAGGGCCGAGGGAAGGTGCGTCATCGACCTTAGGGGCAAGAAGCCCAGGGTGGAGGTTGACCAGAACGTGAAGGGCCTCGACCTTGGAAGGATGGTCCGGGAGACCACGGGCAGGGACGTCCTAAGCGGCCAGGCGGACCTGAGCGCGAAGCTCTCGATGGCGGGCGCCTCCGCCACGGAGGTGAAGAGGAGCCTGGACGGGACTGTTTCTCTGAGGGGGGCCGACCTTAGCCTCAAGGGCGCCGACATAGACGCCTCGCTTGCCAAGCTCGAGGAGACCCAGAAGTTCAATCTCTTCGACGTGGGCTCGTTCTTCGTCCTAGGCCCCCTGGGGCCGCTTCTGACCAAGGGCGGCGAGTATGCCGGCATTGCCACGGAGGGAGTTAAGAGGGGGGAGGAGAGCCTTATCACGAAATACGTATTCGACTGGAAGATAAACGACGGAGTAGCCACCGCAAAGGACGTGGCCTTCGCCACCAGGAAGAACAGGATCGCCTTCCAAGGCCGGCTCGACATCGTCGGCGAGCGCTTCGACGACCTCACGGGCGCCGTGCTGACCCCCAAGGGGTGCGCCAAGTACACTCAGACCATCGTAGGGCCATTCAACAAGCCCAGGGTGAAGGCCGAGGGGGTAGTGAAGGGCCTCGTTAAGCCCCTGAGCTCGCTCTTAGGCAAGGCCAAGGATTTCGTGGGCAGCGGGGAATGCAAGCCTTTCTACACCGGCTCAGTCGAGCACCCGGCGCCCTGAGGGCCTTAATCGCCTCAGTGAACCGAGCAGGAGAAGCAGGGGCCTACCCTCGAAGAGGCTGTACATTGAAGAGGGAAGGAGCTTTCCTTCCTTAAACGGGGCCTACCTCTTAAGGCTTCTTATAAAGGCGATTGTCTTCCAGATCTCTTCGTCATTCATGTCGTAGCGCATGGATGGCATCCCGCCCGGCCTGCCCTTGGAGATAGACTTATATACGTCGGCGTCAGCGTCTCCATAGATCCAATGGGCGTCGGTGAGGTCCGGACCCCTCCCCCCGGTGCCGGTGCCGTGGCATTCCGAGCAGTATTCCGAGAAAAGCTTCTGCCCCTGGGCTATGGCCTCTTCATTGCCCGCGAAGGGGTTTCCGGCCCCGGACTCCGCGGCCTGGGCCGCCAGGGCAAACCATATCGAGAAGGCCATCAGCACGGCGCAAGTGAGAACCGTCCCCTTGAAAAGCGTTTTTTCCATTGAAAGTTCCTCCGTTCGTCAGGGTCTTGTCCGTATTCAGCAATTATAGGTGAAAACTGTCCCCTTGAGAAGGGCTAAATGTCACTTTGTTGGAATTTTGAGGGGGTTTATAAAGGCAATGGGAAAGTGTAAAATTGCCCCATGGGGCAGGCGGAGCTCTTCGGCACGAAAAAGAAGGGAAGGGGGTGCGCCTTCTGCGATATCGTAAAGGGCGAGACAGAGGGTTACGTGGTCTTCGAGGACGAGCGCTCTATGGCCTTCTTCGATAAAAGGCCCCTTATGAAGGGTCACGTGATACTCGTCCCCAAGAAGCACTACGAGACCTTCGAGGACCTGCCCAAGACGTGGGTGGCGCACCTGTTCGAAAACGCCCAGATGCTATCCCGCGCCGTGGAGAGCGCCATGGAGGCCGACGGCTCCTTCGTGGCCCTGAACAACAAGATAAGCCAGAGCGTCCCCCACGTCCACATCCACGTGGTGCCCCGTTGGAAAAAGGACGGCCTCTTCTCCAGGAACTTCGTCTGGGTGCGGAGGCCGTACAGGGACGAGGCCGAGATGAGGGAGATACAGGGGAAGATAAAGAAGGCCATGGAGGTCCTGCAAGATGCGGCGAAATAGGCCGTTTAATATTAGGCGTGAATATTCCTCTTCTCAGGGAGGTGTGAGCGATGCCCCAATACGATTACGAATGCAAGAAATGCGGAAACAGGTTCACCCGAATTATGACCGTCTCGGAGCACGAAAGTAAAAGGGTAAAGTGCCCCAAGTGCAAGAGCCAGAGCGTAAGGCCCGTCTATTCCGGGTTCACCGCCGTGACCTCGAAGAAGTCGTGAGGGCAGACGAGTCGAGGACAAATTAGCGGGGAAAGGCCCTTGCCCGTAGTTGATGCTGCCATTTTAGAAGATTGCGATTTGAGCGTGCGGCTTGGCTTACTACCTATTTCTCTGGCGAACGCGGGTGCCGTCCTTTATGGCGTCGTCGGGGTGAGTGATGACCTTCTCGCCCTCTGTCACCCCCGAGAGGACCTCGGCCGTAAGGCCGCTCCGTTGGCCGACTTCGACCTTCCTCAGGCGGGCCCTGCCTCCTTCTACCACGAAGGCCGCCCACCCTTCGTCGTGCCTGAAGAGGGCGCTTTCGGGCATCGTCAGCACGTCCTTGCCTTCCCATAGGACGAAGCGTGTCTCCACGCGGTAGCC
>JARRNG010000136.1:3679-8557 GCA_037385265.1 Nitrospirota bacterium | reverse complement strand
CCGATATCTTGGTGAAGCCCGCTGGCTCCACCCTCTTCACCGAGCCCAGGAGAGGCTCCTCTTTGCCCCAGCGCTCATACAGCACCTTCATGCCTGGCTTTATCCTTACCGCGTCGTCCGAGAGGACATCCGTCTCCACCTCGATGGCGCGGGTATCGCCGATGGAGATTAATACCTCTCCGGCCCCGACCTCGCCCTCGCTCTTGTGGAGCACCTTAAGCACGCTGCCCCCGACGGGGGACCTCAGAAGCACCCTCCCGAGCTTCCCGGCGCCGTCCTCGGCGGCCGAATACCTAAGGGCCGTGCGCGCGGCCTCGAGCTCGTACTTCGCCACCTCAACCGCGAAATCCGCGGACCGGAGTGTAGCCTGCGCATTGCGGTGGGCGGCTTCGGCGCGGTCGAACCTGTCGCCGGAGATGTAACCGTCCTTGAAGAGGGCTGACAGGCGCTTGAATTCCGCCTCGGCATAGTCGGCATCGGCCCTCGCGGCCTGCGCCTTTTCCTCGGCGGCCCTCAGGGCCGCCCGGGCCGCGCTTATGCGCGCTTCGGCCTCGGCATGGCTCCTGGGGTCGAGAAATTGGGAACGCCGGGGCTCGATTTCGGCCAGCACATGCCCCTTCTTGACTGCGTCTCCCACCTCGAGCTCTATGCGTAGGGCGTAGCCCGAAACCGGAGCGGATACCTCGAAGCGGTCGATGACCCGGGTCTTCCCTTCCTCGACGACGCTGACAGTCATCGGGCCGCGCCCGAGTTCAGCGAGGTCAACGGGCACTGGCTTCGGCAGAAACCCATAGACTATCGCAAGCACTATCAGCGCTGCAATGGCTATTACTATTATCTTTCTCTTCCACTTCATCCTGTGCTACTCCTTGGTCTTAAGCACTGCCACAAGGTCAAGTTTATCCAGTTTTCGCTTTACAATCAACCCCGACACGGAGGCCGACCCAAGCACCACGGTGGCCGAAAAGGCGTAGGTGCTCGGCTCAATTACGAGGGGAACCCTGAAAAGGTCCGTCGAGAGCCTGGTCACGATATAGGCGCACAGGCCATTGCCTATGATAAAACCGGTCGGGATCGCGGCCAGGGTAAGTATGGCAAGCTCCCCCAGAAGGATGTACGATATCTCCCCGCGGGTGAAGCCCAGCACGCGCAGGCTCGCAAGCTCTCTGCCGCGCTCCGAGAGCGCTATGCGCATGCTGTTATAGACCACTCCGAAGGCGATGGTGCCGGCGAGCACCGTTATGATAAGCGCGTAAATAAGTATCTGTTCGCTCAGGGTCTCCCGGAAGTTTCTCACCGCGTCTCTCCGGTTTTCCGTCGACGCCACGCGGGGCATTCCGTTAAGCGTATCGTATATCTCGGGCAGGCGCTTCAGGTCCACGGCGAGGTAGGCGCCGGATATGGCGTGCCCCTCGCGCATCATCCGGTTGAGGGCATCGAGGCGCATGTAGCCCGAAACGCCCACGTACTGGCTGACGAGGCCCGAGACCGTCACCTGTCTCTCGGGCCTGTTTCCCTCGAGGACCTCGACCGTTATGGTGTCGCCGGGGCCCACGCCCAGAATCTTTCCGAGGTGGTCGGTGAGCGTCATGCCCTCGGGAGGGACCTCGAAGGGCTCCAACTTTTCATCGAGAAGCCTGTAGAGGTCGCCCCCGGGCTCTACGCCCAGAACGGACGTTCGGTAGCTCCTGTGCTCGTGCCTCAGCTTGGCGGGCACGGAGCGGTAGGCCTCGCCGCGTTCGACTCCGGGAATGCTCTGAAGCTCGAAAAGCGCCTTCCGCGAAGCCGGGTCGAAGAAGCTCACCTTGATGTCGTCGCGCTCGGCGAGGCCGAACTGGACATTTACCATGAAGTTTATGGCGTCCTCGAAGAAACTTCCGAACATCAGTATGGCGCAGGCAAAGGCTATCCCAATCACGGTCAGGAGGGACTTCACTGGCCTCCTTTCGATGTGGCGGGCTATCATCCTCGTGGGCGGCGAAAGAAAGCGCTTGAGCCCCAGGCGCTCCAAAAACGTCTCGCGGTAAGTAGTCGGGGGCTCGGGGCGCATGGCCTCGGCGGGAGGATATACCGAGGCCCTCCATATCGAATGAACCGTCCCGGCCACGGCTGCCGAGATGCTGACAAGCACCGCGATTGCGAGGATGCCGGGCCGCAATACGTAGTTCAGGAATGGGAATTTGTAGTATTCCATGTAAAGCTCGCTCAGGCTCTTGCCCATCCAGATTCCTACGATAGTGCCTCCGATTAGGCCTACGAGGACTATTACTATGACCATCTTGACGTAGTGCACGCCGATGGCGAAGTTGCTGTAGCCGAAGGCCTTCAGGGCCGCCGCCTGCTCCCTCTGGATGCTTATGACCCGGTTTATGACGACATTCAGGAGGAAGGCGGCAACGGCAAGGAATATGGTCGGGAAGATGGTCGCCATGTTCTCCAACTGTCGGAATTCCTCGTGGAGGTAGCGGTAAGACACCTGGTCCTGCCTTCCGTAGGCGCCAAGGCCGCCGTAGGGCTCGAACATCGAGTCGAGCCTGTCGATTACGTCCTCAGCCTGCGCCCCGTCCGCAAGGGTGAGCACCACGTCGTTGAAGGCCCCATCCATGTCAAAGGCCGTGCCCAGGGGCTTTCGCGCCATCCACAGGATGCCGTAGCGCTTGAAATCGGGGATCGCGGTGCCTGGCTTGAGCTGGTAGATGAACTCCGGCGAAAGAGCCACTCCCACGATTGTGAAGGTCTCTTTCCGGCCGTTTATTATCGCGCCGATATGGTCGCCAGTCCTGAGCGAGTGGGCCTTGGCAAAGGTTTCGCTTACCACCACCTCGTCGTCCCTCCCGGGCTCCGGATACCGCCCTTGGCGAAAGTAGAGCCGGTTGAGGAGCGGCTCCCCCGAATCGGGGATCGAGACTATCTTGCCGGTTATCGGGGCTTGGAACCCCTCGACCTCAAGTCTTGCGTCCACCACCACGCGTGTCTCGACCATCTGCACTCCCGGGATGTCGCGTATCCGCTTCCTCATGCTCTCGGGGGCGCGCTTGAGCGACATGAAGACGTCGCCGAAGCGGTAGTCCTCGTAGTAGACTGCCCTCGTGCGCCTCAGGGAATCGAGCGTGCTCAGGGACATGACGAACGTGGAGACGCCGCTCACTATCACAAGGGCGATGGCGAGGGCCTGTGCCTTCATCCTCCAGAGGTCGCGCAGCAGTTTGCGGTCCAGGGCTTTCATGGCTACCAGCGGAGCTCCCGGGCCGGCTTTCTCATCTCTCGTTCCGGTGCACCTCGGCGATGAGGCCGCCGCTCAGATGTATGACCCGGTTGGCCATGTCCGCGATGTCGGAGTTATGGGTTATCACTGCGGTGGTCGTGCCGAGCTCCCTGTTGACCTTTTCAAGGGCCTCGAGCACCACGACGCCCGTGGCGACGTCAAGAGCGCCCGTGGGCTCGTCGCAGAGGAGTACGCTGGGATTCTTGGCGATTGCGCGGGCGATGGCCACCCGCTGCTGCTCGCCGCCCGAGAGCTGCGCCGGGAAATGGTTCAGCCTTTCTCCGAGGCCCACTATGGCAAGGGCCTCAGGCGGCTCCATGGGGGCTCTTGCTATATCGGTCACGGCGGCGACGTTTTCGACGGCCGTGAGGCTCGGGATGAGGTTGTAAAACTGAAAGACGAAGCCCACATGGTATCGCCTGTATTCCGTGAGCTCCCGCTCCGTGGCCCTCGTGAGGTCCCAGCCCTCGTAGGTAACGTTCCCGGAGCTGGCCGTGTCCAGACCACCCAGGATGTTCAAAAGCGTGGACTTCCCGCTTCCCGAGGGGCCCAAAAGAACGACGAACTCGCCTCTGAAGATGTCCAGGTCGACGCCCTTTAAGGCGTGAACCTCGATCTCGCCCATCTTGTACACCTTGGTAAGGCCCCGACCCCGAAAGACAACCCCATTTTGGCCCATATAACCAGATTATACAGCAGAATAACCACATTGCGTAGCGTGTTTAGAGGCCATACTGCACTCTTGGCTTGCCGAGGTGGGCTTGGCGCTTTGCTGGAGCCCCCTAAGAAGGCCCCGTAGTGCTGATGCTCTGCGGGGTTTTCTCTTTAATGACAACGTCGCCGCAAAGGTTGTATAATCCACTTTGATGAAGAAGCTGGCCCTCACCATAGCGGGCTCGGACCCCACGGGAGGGGCGGGCCTCCAGATGGACCTCAAGGTCTTCTGCCACTTCGGCCTCCACGGCATGGCGGTGCCCGCGGCCCTCACCGTTCAGAGCACCGAGGGAGTGGAGAGCGCCGAGGAGGTGGGGGCGGATTTCTTCAGGCGGCAGCTTGAGCGCCTCCTTTCGGACATGAAGCCCCACGCTGTAAAGACGGGGATGCTCTACGCCGTCCACGCCGTGGAGACGGTGGCCGAGATGGTAAGCAGGCATTCCCTCGAAAACCTAGTGGTGGACCCGGTGGGGATGTCCTCCACGGGGACGAAGCTCGAGGAGGAGGGCGCCCTGGACGCGATGAGGGAGAGGCTTTTCCCCCTTGCCAGGGTGATAACGCCCAACCTCTACGAGGCCGCCCTCCTTACGGGAGAGAGCATGGAGACCGAGGCCTCCGTGGAAGACGCCGCAAGGAGGCTCAAGGACATGGGCCCCGAGATCGTCGTCATCACGGGGGGCCACATGAAAGAGGGGAAGGTCGACATCTTCTTCGACGGCGCCGATTTCCACAGGATCGGCGGAGAGGACCTACCCGGCGAGCACCACGGTACGGGCTGTGCCCTCAGCTCCGCCCTCGCTGCGGGCCTCGCCCTGGGCGATGCCCCCCTCGAGGCGGCCCGGAGAGCGAAGAACTTCGTCGAGGGTGCTATAAAGCGTTCCTTCAGGCCCGGAAGGGGA
>JARRNG010000136.1:0-3657 GCA_037385265.1 Nitrospirota bacterium | reverse complement strand
GTCCAAGGAGCCAAGGGTTCAAGTAAATCTCCCTCGAACCCTCGACCCTTGAATCCTTGAACCCTCAGTTATAAGAGATAATGGCCAAGACGAAGAAATACTACCAGTGCCAGGCTTGCGGCTACACTACGGCGAAGTGGATGGGCCGCTGCCCGGACTGCGGCGAGTGGAACACCCTAACGGAGGAGACTAGGGATTCGGGACGCCGTTCGGGGCTTACAAGCGGCGCCAGGGCGGAGCCCGTTCCCCTGGACCAGATAGAGCCTGACACCTCAGTCCGCGTCTCTACGGGCATAGGCGAATTCGACCGGGTCCTCGGGGGAGGCATAGTGCCTGGCTCCGTGGTCCTCGTGGGCGGCGACCCCGGAATAGGGAAGTCCACGCTCCTCCTTCAGGCCGTGGCGAAGCTCAAGGGCCCCGTCCTCTACGTCTCCGGCGAGGAGTCGCCCGAGCAGATAAAGATGCGGGCCGGGAGGCTTCAGGTGGCCGGCGGCACGGTATCCCTCCTTGCTGAAAACTCGCTTGAGCACGTGATGGACGCCGTCGGGGGCATGGAGCCCTCGGCGCTGGTCATAGACTCGATACAGACGATGTACACCGAGGAGTTCGAGTCGGCGCCGGGCTCGGTGGGGCAGGTGAGGGAGTGCGCGGCCAAGCTCATGTTCTTCGCGAAGAGAAACTCAGTGCCGGTCTTCCTCATAGGCCACGTCACAAAGGAGGGCGCCATCGCGGGGCCCCGGGTGCTCGAGCACATAGTGGACACAGTGCTCTACTTCGAGGGCGACAGGGGTCATCCCTACAGAATACTCAGGGCCGTCAAGAACCGCTTCGGCTCAACGAACGAGATAGGGGTGTTCGAGATGTCCGATGCGGGACTTTCGGAGGTCGAAAACCCCTCGGAGCTCTTCCTCTCGGAAAGGCCCGCCGGGGTGGCGGGCTCGGTCGTGGGCGCGGCGATAGAGGGCACCAGGCCCCTCCTGGTGGAGATACAGGCCCTTGTTTCGCAGACCACCTTCGGCGTGCCCCGAAGGACGGCAATCGGCCTCGATTTCCAGAGGGTCAACCTGCTTGTGGCCGTGCTGGAGAAGCTCGCCGGGCTGAACCTCGGCGGGATGGACGTCTTCACCAACGTGGTGGGCGGGCTCAGGCTCGCCGAGCCGGCCGTGGACCTGGCCGTGGTGCTGGCCCTGGCCTCCTCCCTCAGGGAGATGCCCGTGGGGCCGGAGACCCTGGTCTTTGGCGAGGTCGGCCTCTCGGGCGAGATAAGGGCCGTGAGCCAGGCCGAGACCAGGCTCAAGGAGGCGGCGAAGATAGGGTTCAAGAAGGCTATAGTCCCCAGGGGCAGCGCCGCGAGGCTGAGGGAGGACTTTGGCCTTGAGATAATCGCCGTGGGAAGCGTCTCCGAGGCCTTGGAGGCGGCGGGGTTTTAGCCGCCCGAGCGGGTCAGCCCCAGGTCTATGGCCGCCGTCTTCACGATATCGGGCCCGATGGGATTGGCCTTTACCAGAAAGCCCTCGAGCAGGGCGTTGTCGCAGATGGTGTTTATGAGGCGGGGAAGGCCCTGGGAATACTTGTATACCTCTGCCATGGCCTCGTCGGACAGGATGGGGGTGTCGGAGCCGGCCACCTTGGTCCTGTGGGCTATGTAGCGCCTGGTGTCGCTCTCCGAAAAGGCGGTGAGCCTTACCCTCACGGCCACCCTCTGCTTGAGCGGCTCGTCGAGGCTCAGAACGTCCTCGAGGTCGGGGAGGCCGAAGAATATCAGGTTTATCATCTTGCCCTCGGCCATCTCCATGTTCAGGAGACCCCTGAACTCCTCCATTATCTCGCGGCTCTTCAGCTGAGGCGTTTGTATATCTGCGCGAGGAGCGCTACCTTGTTGTCGCTTGCGCCAGAGATGCCGAGTTGAATGGCGAATTTCTTTAGAAGCCACACGGAGCTAACCGAGGCATGTATTATAACCAGGAGGGCGGCCTCGTAGAGGCTCTCCTCAAGGTCCTCCAGGAGCATCCTGGCCAGCGTGGTCTTGCCGGCGCCGATGTCGCCGATTACCACGGCGAGGCCCCTCTTCGAATCGATGGCGTGCTTGAGCTTCACCATGGCGCCGGAGTGCTGGGGGCTGTCGTAGAAGAAGCGGTTGTCCACCACGTTGGAGAAGGGATGCTCCTTGAGCTTATAGAACTCCAGGTAATCCATTAGGAAATATTATAGCAAAGGGTGGCAGGTGAAACGAGCGTTTAGATTTTAGATAGTTAGATGTAGGAGACCCTGTTGTTGCGCTTTGGGGGCGCGGACTCGCCCTTGTCACCCTTGGAGGGTGGCTCTTTGGGCGCGTCGGCCGACTCGGCGGACTTCCTGAGCTTATCTATCTTTTTGGAAACTTCCCTGTAGTTCGAGTTCCATCCGTAGACCTCCGTGAAGTACCGGAGCGCCTCTTCGGGCTTTCCTTCCTTTTCGAACGCCTCGCCGAGGTCGTACTTTACGCTCCATGCGGTCTCGTCATCCGGGGCGACCTTTGCGAGCACTTCCTGGAAGGCATTGATGGCCAGGGAGTGGAGGCCCTTTTCCATGTAACAGTTGCCGAGCATGGTGGATGCCTGGACGAAGAAGTCGGGATCCTTTCTTGCCGCCTGAAGCGTGCTTATGGCGTCGTCCAGCAGACCCATCTCCTTGTAGGCTATCGCGAGGTTGTAGTGGGTCTCGGTATCGCCGGCCGCCACCTGGTCTTCCAGGCCCTTCTTAAACTCCTCGAAGACCTCGAGGACCTCGCTGTCCAGGGCGGATCCGCTCTTCTCTCCGCCCTCGCCCGTCTCTCCCTCGGCGAAAAGGCCCTCGAACGAGATGTTTTCGCTCCTTTCGCCTTCTGGAGCCGGCGCGGTCTTGCCGCTCAGGGCGTCTTGGACACGGCCTAGCCTTGCCCTGAGCTCCGAGTTTGCGGGAAGTTGCCCGCTAAGCCTCTCGTATATGCGGGCCGCCTCCTGGTAGAAGCCCTGGTTTACGTAGAACTCCGCCTCGGTCAGGTCGCTTTCGTAGGAGTCGAGACCCCCGGCATCCTCTCCGCCGCCTTGGGTCCCTGCCCTGGCGGCCTCCTCCGGAGAGACGCCGATTTCCTCCAGCTTTCCCTCAAGCCTAGGGTCGTCGGGGTCTATCTCGTAGGCCTCCAAGACGGTGGCCTTGCGGTTTTCGTCGTCGCCTGTCCTTCCATAGAGTTCCGCCAGCACGATGCATTCCGTCACGGCCTGTTCGGCTTCATGCGTGTCCCGGTAAAGGTTCTTGAGCCTGAGGCGGACGTCTATGTCGTCGGGCCTGTCGGCCTTCAGGCTCTCGAGCCGCTCCCTGGCCTCTTCGTAAAGCCCATAGCGCAGGAACACGTCTATCTCGGTCATCGCCTCGTCCTGGGCATCTTCGTCAAGACTTGTCGAAGATTCCGGGTCCTCGTCTCCGGCAGCGGTCAAGGTCTCTTCCGGCATACCCGCCGTCCCAGGCATCGAGGACAGCTCGGGCCCGCCTTCGGGTCGAAGCTTCTGTTCGATGGCCTCAATGCTGCTTTTTATCTCGGGGTTTTCGGGCTGGCTCAGGAGGGCTTCGTTATAGGCGGTGAGGGCATCTTGCATCATTTCCTTCGTTTCGTACGCCCGGGCAAGGGCCGTCAGCTCG
>JARRNG010000135.1:0-3526 GCA_037385265.1 Nitrospirota bacterium | reverse complement strand
GCACCCCCAGCTTCTTAATAGGTTACACGGACCCCAAGAGCAAGGAGATAACCGCCGTCAAATTCATCAAGGGCGCACAGCCCTATTCGGCCATCAAGCAGGCGTTAGACGAACTCTTGTCCGAGGACAAGGGCAAGTAGCAGGCGGATTTAAGCCTTATATTCCAGGGGCCGGCACAGCCGGCCCCTTTATTTTCCCTCGCTCGGCCGAAGAGGCTCCCGCGTTGCACATCCTTCTTTTTTCCGCTACCCTTTACGTATGAAACTTAAGGGGAAAGTGGCCATAATCACCGGCTCGGGCCGGGGCCTGGGCAGGGCCGCGGCGATCGCCATGGCCCGCCAGGGGGCCGCCGTAGTCGTGCTAAGCAGAACCCCCGCGGAGCTCGAGGAGGTGGCGGGCACTATAGTGTCATCGGGCGGACGGGCCGTCTTCGTGGAGGCGGACGTATCGAAGCCAGGGGACGTAAAGAGGGCGGTCGAGAGGGCCGCCTCGGACTTTGGGGGCCTCGACATCCTGATGAACAACGCCGGCATTGTCGGCCCCTTCAAACCCCTGCACGAGGTGGAAGGGGCGGAATGGAACGAGGTCATGGGCATAAACCTCGGCGGGGCACACCTCTTTTCGTGGGCCGCCGTCCCCTTCATGACCCGGAGGGGTTCCGGAAAGATAATTAACGTAACGTCCGGCCTTGGCTCTATGGTCTATCCCGGGTTCGGCGCCTACTCGGTATCGAAGGCGGGGCTCATCCACATGACCAAGATAATGGCCTCTGAGCTCTCGGCCCGAAACATCCAGGTAAACGGCCTAGACCCGGGAGTGATGGATACAAAGATGCAGGAGGACATCAGAGGTTTAGGCCCGGAGGTGCTGGGGCGGCGCATATACGAGGATTTCAAGGGGCTTAAGGATGAGGGACTGCTTACGCCTCCTGAGGAGGCCGGGAGCCTGGCGGTATTCCTCGCGTCCTCCGAATCAGACGGCATAACCGGGGAAGACGGAACCGGGGAATTCTACGAGAGACTGGGCTACCGGCCCTCGTAAAGACCGAAAAGGAGGGCACTCCCATCGAAAAGATATTCCGAAACAGGCGGGAAGCAGGGGCCGAGCTGGCCGGGAAGCTCATAAAATACGCTGGCAGGAAGGACGTCATAGTAATTGCCCTGCCCCGGGGCGGGGTGGAAACGGGCGTGGAAATCGCGGAGCGGCTCAACTGCCCCCTGGACGTCATAATCGTAAGGAAGATAGGCTACCCCGGCCAGCCTGAGCTCGCCATAGGTGCCGTGGCGGAGACGGGGGCCGTGGTGCTCAACGAGGAGATTATCGCCATGGGCAGGGTCTCGAAGGACTACATCAACCAGGAGAGCGAGGAGAAGAACAAGGATATCCAGCGAAGAAAGGAGCTTTACAGGGGCGGCGCCGACATACCCGATATGAAGGGCAAGACCGTCATAGTCGTCGACGACGGCGTGGCAACGGGGGCGACGATGAAATCGGCCATTTCCGCCGTCAAGAAGGAGAGGCCCGAAAAGCTTGTGGTAGCGCTGCCGGTGGCGTCGGTGGAAGCCAAGGAGTCGATAGGCGCCATGGTGGACGAGATTCTGTGCCTCCAGGCCCCGCGGGATTTCATGGCCGTGGGAGGCTACTACGAGGACTTCCGCCAGGTCACCGACGAGGAGGTCGTCGAAATGCTGGGAAGGAGCAGGCATGCAGAGTGAGAAATCCGTAAACATCGACGTAGAGTCGGCGGTACTGCCAGGAGACCTCGTCCGGCCCCCGGGCGCGAAGTCTCTTGTGATATTCGCCCACGGAAGCGGGTCGAGCCGCCTGAGCACCCGAAACAGGTTCGTGGCCCAACAGCTCCAGAAGGAGGGCATCGCCACCCTCCTGTTCGACCTCCTTACCGAGGAGGAGGACGAGACATACGAAAACCGTTTCGATATCCCCCTCTTGACCGACAGGCTGGTCTCGGTCACTCACTGGGTCGGGGTGGATGCGCGGGCCAAGAAGCTCGGCACGCTGGGTCTTCCTGTTGGATATTTCGGCGCGAGCACCGGCGCAGCGGCGGCCCTTGGTGCGGCGGCCCACCTTGACGCGGAGGTCGGAGCCGTGGTGTCGCGGGGAGGCAGGCCGGACTTGGCGATGGAGTCCCTCGCGGAAGTCCGGGCCCCAACCCTCCTTATCGTGGGAGGCAGGGACGATGTGGTGATAGAGCTGAACAGGAAGGCCTACGCCCTCTTGAAGGCGGAAAAGGAATTGAGCATCGTCCCGGGGGCGACACACCTTTTCGAGGAGCCAGGGGCCCTCGAAGAAGTAGCGCGCCTGGCGAGCGAGTGGTTCAAAAAATACCTTTCGAAGCGTTGAGGATGCATGCACCGACGCACGCACAGCCATTACGAGACGTGAAATTCCTCCGGCCATCAGGTAAAATTTAACGACGATGGCCAACTTCCGTTCCGATAGCAGCCGCCCCTCCGGCGTTTCTTGCGATATTAAAGCGAAGCTGCCGGCTAGAGTGCTGAAACCCGCGTCCGGCTCCATGGCGAGAGCCGCCTGCGTTGCTCTTTGCTTCCTCGGCCTATGGATCTGCCTCGCCCAGCCCGCCCGTGCACAGGTCGAAAACGCCCTTATGACCATTTACGTGGAAGACAACAGTGGAAGGCGGTTGGCCACCGGCAACGGCGTCCTTCTTTCAAGCGACGGCCTCGTGGTAACCGATATGCAGCCCGTTCTAGCCTGGCTGGAGTCTGACCGGAACTCTCTGGTGGTCCGTGCTGGAGATAGGGGTTATTTCCCCATCGACACCCTCCTTTCAATCGACCGGGAAAGAGGAGTGGCTCTCTTCAAGATAGACGTGCGTGGTATCGCTATCCCCGAGCTCGCCGTGGAGCACGTCCCTGCAAAAGACGAGGAGATTTCCCTGATCGGAAGCCCCGACGGCCTTAAGACGGAGAGGGCTTGGGGCTTCATAAAGGGGCCGCCAAGCGACGGCATGTTCGGCATTTCCGTGCCGGTTCAGCCGAACTTCAGGGGCGGCCCCGTAATTGACGCTGAAGGGAAGATAATGGGCATCGCCCTCTTCCAGGGGGGCGAAAACGTGGCGTTGACCATAAGATCAGTTCTGAATTTGGCCGGTAGAAAGCCCGAGGAACATGCTCCGGCGGACGTGACATCCCAGATGGCCCGAATCAAGAAGGCGAAGACCATCGAGGAGAGTCGGGCTACGGCGGAGGATTATTTCAGGCTTGGCATGGCCTACAATACGGCGGGAATGGCTGAAAAGGCGGCCGAGGCCTTCGGTAAGGCCGTAAAGCTCAAGCCCGACTTCGCCGTGGCATATCACGGCCTGGGCGTCTCTTACGCCAAGGCGGGCAGGTATGAAGAGGCCGTCGAGGCCCTTAAGCGAGCCGTCGAAATCAAGCCCGATCTGGCCGAGGCCTACGGCAACCTGGGTTTCCTTTACGACCACCTGGGCAGGCCCGAAGAGGCGGCCGAGGCCTTTCGCGAGGCCCTCAGGCTCAAGCCCGAC
>JARRNG010000134.1:0-3548 GCA_037385265.1 Nitrospirota bacterium | reverse complement strand
GCCGCCGTGGCCATGAGCGACATGATGACGGAGCTCGGAATCGCCGTGGACGGCGGGAAGGACAGCCTCTCGATGGCCACGCTCGTGAGGGAGACGGGCGAGACGGTCAAGTGCCCCGGCGCCCTCGTCATCTCGGCCTACGTGACCACGCCGGATATTACAAGGACAGTGACGCAGGACATAAAGAGGCCCGGCAGGAGCAAGCTCCTATACATAGACCTGGGCGGGGGGAGATACCGCCTGGGCGGCTCGGCCCTGGCCCAGTGCTTCGGCCAGCTCGGCGACGAGTCGCCCGATATCGAAGACCCCGCGTTCCTTAAGCGCGCCTTCAACCTGGTGCAGCATCTCATCGACGAGGACATGATACTCTCGGGCCACGACATAAGCGACGGCGGCCTCATAACGGCGGCGCTGGAGATGGCCTTCGCCGGAAACTCGGGCCTCGAGATAGACGTGGATGCCGACGCCGACCCCATAAGCGTGCTATTAGCCGAGGAGGCGGGCCTCCTTATGGAGTACGCCCCGGAGGACGAGGAGAAGATCCTAAGAATAATCGGCTTGCATAGAGTTGGATACGGCGATATTCCTTATCAGAAAATCGGCGAGACCACGGAGGAGAAGCTCATAACCGTCTCGGTCAACGAGACCGTGGTCCTCGACGAGCCCATGGCCGAGCTAAGGGCGGTGTGGGAGGAGACGAGCTACCGCCTCGACCGACTCCAGGCCAACCCCGAGTGCGTGGAGGAGGAGCGCAGGAACATCCACCTGAGGCCGGGGCCTAAGTTCCGCCTGTCCTTTACGCCCGGGGAAGAGCCCGCGCCCGAGGCCGGGGGTGCCGCCCCCAGGGTGGCCATAGTCCGCGAGGAGGGCTCAAACGGAGACCGCGAGATGACCTCGGCCTTCCACGCCGCGGGCTTCGAGACCTGGGACATAACCATGACCGACATAATGGAGGGCCGCGCCACCCTCGCCGGCATGAGGGGGGTAGCCTTCGTTGGGGGCTTCAGCTACGCCGACGTCCTGGACTCGGCCAAGGGTTGGGCCGGGGTGATAAGGTTCAACGAGAGGGTCAGGGCCGAGTTCGAGGCCTTCTACGCCCGGGACGACGTCTTCAGCCTCGGCGTCTGCAACGGCTGCCAGCTCATGGCCCTCATAGGGTGGGTGCCGTGGCAGGGCATAGAGGACCCGCTCAAGCCCCGCTTCATACGCAACCGCTCGGGGCGCTTCGAGTCGCGCTTCAGCACGGTGAGGATACTGGAGAGCCCCTCGATAATGCTCCGGGGGATGGAGGGCTCGGTGCTCGGCGTGTGGGTGGCCCACGGGGAGGGCAAGTTCTTCTCGCCCGACGGCGAAATCTACAAGAAGATACTGGGCGAGGGGCTCGCCCCCGTGAGGTTCGCCGACGACGGCGGAGACCCCACGGGCCAGTACCCCTTCAACCCCAACGGCTCGCCCGAGGGCGTCACCGCCCTCTGCTCGCCCGACGGCAGGCACCTGGCCATGATGCCCCATCCCGAGAGGAGCTTCCTCAAGTGGCAGTGGCCGTGGATGCCCGAGGAATGGACGGGCCTTGGGGAATCGCCCTGGCTAAGGATGTTCAGAAACGCCCGCCGCTGGTGCGACGAAAACCCCAGGACGGCCCCATGACGCCGGGGAGGCGGGGCATGAAGAAGGAGCGCAGAAGCAATGAAAGGTTGCGGACGGCCGGACCGGTCCACTACTGCTGCTCCGACTCCAGGAGCGCGCTCCCCGAGAGCCGCTCGGGCCTTTCCGACCTGGGCATCGTCATAAACTTCAGCGAGACGGGCCTCTGCTTCATCGCCACCTGCCCGCTGGAGGTGGGCCAGAACGTCGTGCTTCAGAGCCCGCGGATGTTCGAGGGCCTGGAGGAAGGCGTCGTCAGGTGGTGCGCCAGGGCCGGGGCAAGCCTCTGGCGGATAGGCCTGAAGAGAAGGGCCTTCGCCGCATAGCGGTTCAATAGGGGTTTCCGGCCTCGACCCGGATAGGGGGCCCGGGGCCCCGCCCGAAGGGCTAAGGGCCCCGGAGGGGGGATAACTTAAATATCCTTATTGCGCGCCTTACCATGCATCAATGCGCGTGGTCCTTCACCGATATGACGTTTCCATCCTGCATCCTTATGGTCACGCCGGTCCTCTTCGCGAGTTCGGGGTTGTGCGTGACGATTATCACCGTCTGGCCGGCCTTGTTCAGGTCCCTGAAGAGGTGGAATATCTCCTCGCCGGTCTTCGTGTCGAGGTTCCCCGTGGGCTCGTCGGCGAGTATTATGGGGGGCTCGTTCACCAGGGCCCTGGCTATGGCCACCCTCTGCTGCTCCCCTCCCGAGAGCTCCGAGGGGAGCCTACGGGACTTCTGGGAAAGCACCACCTTCGCGAGGGCCTCCTCCGCGAGGGCCTCATGCTCCTTCTCTCCCGTTATGCAGAGGGGGAGCATCACGTTTTCGAGGGCGCTGAGGTAGGGGATGAGGTGGAACTGCTGGAACACGAAGCCGATGTACTCGCGCCTGAAGTCCGCCAGCCTCTCCACCGGGAGGCCGTATATCTCTATCTTGTCCACCACCACCTTGCCGCTCGTCGGGGGGGCTATGCCGCCGAGTATGCTCAGAAGCGTGCTCTTGCCCGAGCCGGACTCGCCGGTTATCGAGGCGAAATCGCCCTCCCTGATGCTCAGGCCCACGTCCTTCAGGGCCTCCACGGCCGTGCCGTTTGAGTTGTAGACCTTTCTTACCGAATGAAGCTCAACTAGCATTTATGGCTACCTCGATCCGTTTCTCATTTAGATGTACCTCAGGGCCTCGATGGGCTCGAGCTTCGAGGCCTTGAGGGCGGGGTAGAGGCTGGAGAGCATCCCCACCACCAGGGCCAGCGTGGGCGCCAGGGCGAGCATACGCGGGTCGAAGGCCAGCGCCTTCGCCCCCGTGAGCTGCGGGGCCAGGAACGTCACCGAGAGGCTCCCCAAAGCCCATCCGAGCACGCCCGCCGCAAGGCTCACCAGGAAGGCCTCGATGAGTATGATCTTGACGATGTGGGTCTTCCGGAACCCTATCGCCCTGAGGACGCCTATCTCCTTGGTCCTCTCGTTCACCGACGAGAGCATGGAGACGAACACTATCAGCGAGCCTATCAGGAGCACCACGGCTGAGACGGCCACGGAAAACCTCATGACCTGCTCCACGGTCTGCATCTTCAGGGTCATCGCCTGCCTTACGGCGGCGACCTTCGCATGGGGGAGCTTGCCGCTTATCTGGGCCACGATGGCGTCGATAGGGCAGTTGCTGCAGAGGGCGCTGACCTCTATCATGCTCACCCGGCCGGTCTTGTGGAGGAGGCGCTGCGCCTCGCCCAGGTCCATGAAGACGGCGAAGTCGTCCTGCGAGGCGTTTTCCTCAAGCACGCCCGCCACGGTGTATTCCTTTCCCCCGAGGGTAAGCTTTCCCCCGGGGCTTAACCCCATGGTCCTGGCTATCGAGGCCCCGAGCACGACGTCCCCGGGCCCCTTGGCCGGCGACTCAATGAACCCCGGCAGGTGGC
>JARRNG010000133.1:0-3625 GCA_037385265.1 Nitrospirota bacterium | reverse complement strand
CTCTATTCTCAGGCTGTTATCCCGGATGACACCGGAGTTGGCCCCGGGGGCCTGCTGGCCGCTGGAAGCAGTTGCCCATTTAATAACACCGCGGCAGAAGACTTCACCCTAGCCCAGAGCGCGAACATTACCCGCGTCACTTGGGAAGGTGTCTACTTCGTCTTGGCAAATGATTTCCCCGGTGTTGACAACAACTTCCACATTACGTTTTACGAGGATAACGGCGCTGGTAACGTTGGGGCTGTCGTGGCTGACTTTCCCAGTGTGGCCGTGAGTAAATCGCTCAATCCCAGACCGTCGGTATTCGGCACGAATCCGGTATACACTTACGATGTGACTTTGCCTTCTAGCGTGCCAGTCGCCGGGGGGCAGCGTTACTGGCTTTCTATCAATGGCGACCCCGATGGACCCACAGGTCCGACCTTTGGCTGGATGGCAAGCAACGAGGGCAATGCAGCGGTAATCCCCGGCAATGACCAGCCTTTGCAGAACGACTCCATCACTTGCGCATCTCTGCCAGCTCTCAGTTATACGCCTGGTGGTGTCGACGGGAATCAGGACGCCGACTTGGCCTTCGCCCTCTACGGGGAGGAGTCGCAGTGCACGTTAACGCCCGGTTACTGGAAGACTCACTCAATATACGGTCCAGCGATACCAAGTGATGACACATGGGCTCAATTGTCAAATGGAGCGGACACTCCTTTTTTCCTGAGCGGCCAGACCTACTACGAAGTGCAATGGACAGATCCGAGAGGTAACGCATACTATATCCTGGCGCATCAATATATCGCCGCTGAACTGAACTTCCTCAATGGATCCTATCCTTCCGCTATCCAGGTAGCCTTCGATGAAGCGACAGCACTGTTTAACACTTATACGCCCGAGGAGATTGCTGCCGCCAAGGGAAAAGACGGCCATACACTACGAGAAGAATATACCTCACTCGCCTCGATTCTCGACGATTACAATAGCGGATGGACGGGGCCAGGTAGTTGCAGTTGCCCTTGCTGGACCGGGCAGGATTTGTCGAGTCTGACGGCCTCAAGCTGTGTAGAGAGCCCGGACGGTGAATATATCTCGGTCGCGACATATGAAAACTTCACTCTATCCACATACGACTCTGAATTCCCCGGTTGTGACGTCGTAGACCACAATCAGAATATCGGGTTTGCGATAGCTATCACCTACGATCAATTCCTTGACTGCAGGGATGGTCTCGAAAAGCTGAGGAATGCGGCAGGACTCACATGCGCTGCCCCATAAGAGATTCTTAACTTTTAAAGGGGTGGAGCCATATCTGGCTCTGCCCCTTTTTTGTTTCACTACTTCGAATGTTAGGCAGAAGGGATAAGGATTAAATCATCACATACAAATATCTCGATCTCTGCACAATTGTTTGTAAAAGACGCAAATCAAATTTTATGCTGATTTGTGACTTAGTAGGTGTACTGCGCAGAACGGGATTACAGGCTCCGGCGTGGAAATTTAGATTCGGACGGAACGTCTCTTCTAATTAAACCTGCTAAGCCCGAGCTCCACGGCGGCGGCCTCGACCTGTGCCTCCTCCACCAGGGCGGCGCCCCGGCCGTAGCCCTCCATCAGGGACAGGTTGGCCAGGCTGTTTATGAGTCTGGGCATGCCGCCGGAGTAGCGGTGGAGGGCCAGGATGGCCTTGTCGGTGAAAAGGGCCCCCGGCCTCCCGGCACGCTTGAGCCTGAATTCCACGTAGCCCCTTACCTCTCCGTGCCCCAGGGGGCCTATATGGTAGAAAATCCCTATCCTCTGCCTCAGGGGCTCCAGGACCTTCAGCCTTATCTTCCTCCGGAACTCGCTCTGCCCCACGAGGATGAGGCTCATGAGGTTAGTGTCGTCGAGCTGATAGTTGGTGAGAAGCCTTATCTCCTCGAAGGTCTCGCGCCAGGGGATTAGCTGCACCTCGTCAACTATCATCACCGGGGTTATCCCCTCGGAGTAGTCCCTGTAGATGCGGTCGTGGATGGCCTCAAGGAGGCCGTCGCGCGACGCCCGCTCCGAGTCGGCGTCTATGTCGAAGCGCTTTGCCGCCACGCGGAGGAACTGGTCCGGCGTGAGCCTGGGGTTAAGCACCATCATAATCCTGTGCTTTTCGCTCAGCGAGTCCATGAGCGCACGGGTCAGCGTGGTCTTGCCGCAGCCGATGTCGCCCGTGAGGAGCATTATCTCCCTCTCCTCCACAGCGTAGCGCATCCTCTCCAGCGCCTCCTCGTGGGCGCGGCTCATGTACAGGAAGCGCGGGTCGGGGGTCTTTTGGAAGGGCTTGGCCCTGAGGCCGTAGAACTCCCTATACATTCAGGGCGCTCCTTTTCACCAGGCACTCCTCTATGACGCCCTCGACGTCGATGATGAGCATGATCTCGTGCCTGCCCACTTCGGCGGCCCCGGCGAACCCCTTCACGCCGGAGAGGTATTCTCCTATGCCCTTTATAACCACCTCGGTCTGCCCCACGAGCTCGTCCACCAAGAGGCCCATGCGCCGCTCCCCGAAGCCCACCATGACCGCGAAGGACCTCCCCGTGCCGGGGTCTCCCTCTATCTTCATGATGTCCTTAAGCCAGGCGACCGGCAGGATCTCGCCCCTTAGGTTGAGGACCTTGCGCCCCTCGATGCTCTGGAGCACTCCGTGCTCGACGCTCATGGTCTCAGAGAGCGACGAAAGGGGGATGCCGAACCTGTGGTCCCCTACCCTCACGACGAGCGCCTTTATTATGGCGAGAGTGATGGGAAGCGTCAGCGTGAAGGTGGTGCCCTTGCCCACATCGCTCTCCACGCCCACGAACCCGCCAAGGGACGATACGCCGACCTTGACGATATCGAGCCCCACCCCCCTGCCAGAGGTCTCGCTGATCTCCTCGCTGGTGGAGAACCCGGGCAAGAATATTAAGTCCATGACCTTCTTGTCAGAAAGCTCCGCGCCCTCCTCTATCAAGCCCCTCTCAAGGGCCTTACGCCTGACCTTCCGGGGGTCTATGCCCCCTCCGTCGTCGGTGACCTCCATTACCACGTGGTTTCCCTTCTGGAAGGCACTGAGCTTGACGTTGCCGGCCTCGGTCTTGCCAGCGGCCCGGCGCTCCTCCTCGGGTTCGAGGCCGTGGTCTATGGCATTGCGAACGATGTGCACCAGCGGGCCCACCACCTCCTCAGCCAGGTACTTGTCTATCTCGGTGTCCTCGCCGTACATGCCGAGGTCTATCTTTTTTCCGACCTCCCTGGAGTACCTCCTTATCACCTGCGCGAGCCTCCCGTATATCTGGCCCACGGGGACCATGCGTATCTCGAGCATCTGGCCCTGGAGCTCCTTGAGCTTGCGCTCCATGGTCTGGCCTACCTTATAGATGTCGATGACAAGGGGGCTGTGGCCGTAGTGCTCGGACATCTCCGCCCAGATTCTCCCGATGGCGCTCTTTACTAGGCCGAGCTCGCTGATGGTGTTCAGAATCCTGTCGAGCTTGTCGATGTCCACCCTGACCATCGAGGCCGACGCCTTGGCCGCCTCGAGAGCTCCTGCGGGCTTGGACGGCTCAGCCGGCGGCCCAGTGGTCCCGGGGGCAGCGGCCTCCCGTCCCTCTTTCTTTCCGGCCTCGACGAG
>JARRNG010000132.1:2064-5693 GCA_037385265.1 Nitrospirota bacterium | reverse complement strand
GGACGACTACGCCATGATGCGCGAAACCATAAGGAGGACCCTCGAGAGCCTCGAGGAATGGCCGGACCTCCTGGTGGTGGACGGCGGAAGGGGGCATCTGGAGACGGCGGTGCGCGCCCTCGGGGAGTTCGAAAACCCGCCCGCCGTGGTGAGCGTGGCCAAGAAGCCGGACCGGGCCTTCACCCCTCTAGCGGAGGAGCCCCTGGGGCTCGACGACAGGAGCGCCTCGTCGCTCCTTCTAAGGAAGATAAGGGACGAGGTCCACCGCTTCGCCATAAGCTTCCACAAGAAGCTCAGGGGCAAGAGCATGCTCGAGTCCCCCCTGGAGAGCGTGAGGGGTATCGGGAAGAAGAGGAGGCTCGGGCTCCTTAAGCGCTTCAAGACCCTGGAGGCCATTAGGGGGGCGAGCGTGGAGGAGTTGGCCTCGGCGCCGGGCATGAACAGGAAGGCCGCCGAGGAGCTCAAGAAGGCCCTGGAGGGGCGGTAATATTGCGTCCCGTGTGCTAGAATCAACCTTAGGAGGCCCCTTGAAGAAAGCGGCGTTTCTCATATTTATAATCCTGCTCCTTGCCGCGCCCGCCCTGGCGCAGTACGACATCCACCTGAAAAACGGCTCTGTCATAAAGGGCGTGGGAAGCTACCAGGAGGTGGACGGGCAGATATTCTTCCGCTATGCCGGCGGAATGGTCGCGATACCCGCCGGGGAGGTGAAAAGCATAGAGGAGAGCCGCGAGGGAGGACGCGTCCTAGTCCCCGGGGAGGCAGGCCCTTCCCCAGAGGCCCAGAGGCCCCGGGAGGCGCCGAAGCCGCCCCAGATGCCGCCGGACACCACCGGGGCCCAGCGCGAGATCGAGAATCGGATTGCCGAAATAGACCGGAGGCTCCAGGAGATAGCCAAGGAGGAGAAGGGGTACCGGGATATGGAGGACGAGTACAACAGCGTGAGGCTGAGGATAGAGGTGCTTTTCCAGAAAGGCATAGCCGAGGCCAGGAAAGAGGGCGGAGACCCCGCGAAGTGGTTCGAGTTCCTCCCGCCACAGGAGAGAAAATGGGCCCAGCTAAACACGCTCAAGAAGAACAAGCTCGGAAAGGAGATCCCGGAGAAGCGCCAGGAGATCGAGCCGCTTCTTGGGGAAAAGAGGGTGCTCCTGGAGGAGAAGCAGAGGCTCCAGGAAGAGCTTAACAGGCTGCGCAGGGGCTTCTAGATGTCCTCGAAGTGGGAGATTCGCTTGAACTCCCGGAACCTTGCCTCTATTTCCTTGTAGTCGAGCTCCTTTATCTTGTTCAGGCTGAAGTCCTCGACGTTGAACGACGCCATCACGCTTCCCATCACGGCCGCCCTCCGGAGCGAGGTGTCGGAGAAGTCCATGGTGTTGGCCAGGTAGCCCATGAAGCCCCCGGCGAAGGTGTCGCCCGCCCCCGTGGGGTCGAAGACGTCCTCCAGGGGGTATGCCGGGGCGATGAACACCCCGTTTTTATTGAACATTGTGACGCCGTACTCCCCCTGCTTGATGAGCAGGGTGTCGGGGCCGTAGGTGGTTATTTTCCTGGCCGCCTTGACCAGGTTGGCCTCGCCGGTGAGCTGGCGGGCCTCGCCGTCGTTGATGAGGAGTATGTTGACCCTCTTTAGGGTTTCGATAAGGGAGTCCCGCTTGCTCTCTATCCAGAAGTTCATCGTGTCGGCGGCCACTATCTTGGGCCCCCTGGTCTGCTCTAGGACGTCCCGCTGGAGGTCGGGGTCTATGTTCGCCAGGAAGACGACGTCGGCCTCCCTGTAGTGCTCGGGGAGCCTGGGCCGGAAGTGCTCGAAGACGTTGAGCTCTGTGTTAAGGGTCTGCGCTTCGTTCAGCGCATAGCCGTACTTGCCCTGCCACCGGAAGGTCTTGCCCCGGGTCTTTTCGAGGCCGTCGAGGTTAATCCGCCTCATCTTGAGGAAATTCACGTGCTTTTCCGGGAAATCCTCGCCCACCACGGCCACCAGGTTGACGTCGGTGAAATAGCTGGCCGAGGTGGCGAAATAGGTGGCCGAGCCTCCGAGGACCTCGTCGGCCCGCCCGAAGGGGGTTTCCACGGAGTCAAATGCGACGGAGCCTACGACAAGTAGCGGCATTCTTGGAACCTCGCTTTGCGGAAAGTGTGGGCAATATTATAACATAGTGTTTGGAGCCCGACGGCTCCGGAGGAGCACACAGGCAGCAGGGGGCAAGGGACTATTTTCTCTTCTGGAGGATGAAATGGTCTACAAGTTGAGGGCATCTTTTATTATCTTCGTTTTATCCGCACTATTTCTGGTCGGTGCCCAGGGTTCCGCCCAGGCGGCCCACGATAAGGTCTCCGAAAAATCCATGAACCTGCTCACGGAAGTGAGCCAGGCGATGGTGGAAGTGGTGGACTCGGTTAGGCCCTCGGTGGTCAACATCTCCTCCACCAGGACGGTGAAGCAGCCCGGGCTGGACCAGCAGGACCCGGCCCTCAGGCGGTTCTTCGGAGACGAATTCCTGCGGCGCTTCGGGCAGCCGCAGGAGCGTGACGTCACGAGCCTGGGCTCCGGCGTGATAGTAAGGGAAGACGGCTACATCATAACCAACCATCACGTCGTCAAGGACGCCGACGAGATCAAGGTCACCCTCTACGACAAGCGTGAGCTCGAGGGCCGGGTCATAGGCTCTGACCCCAAGACCGACATCGCCGTCGTCAAGGTTGACGCCACGGGGCTGCCGGCCATCGACTGGGGCGACTCCGACAAGCTCAAGGTGGGCGAGACCGTCATAGCCGTGGGGATACCCTTCGGGCTCGACCACACGGTGACCACGGGAATCGTGAGCGCCAAGGGCAGGGCCAACGTCAGGATAGCCGAGTACGAGGATTTCATCCAGACCGACGCGGCCATAAACCCCGGAAACTCCGGCGGGCCCCTCGTTAACGTGCGGGGCGAGCTCGTGGGCATTAACACCGCCATATTCAGCCTTACGGGCGGCTACCAGGGCATAGGGTTCGCCATACCGAGTAACATGGCCCTTTCGGTCCTGGACAGTCTGCTCAAGGAAGGGCGGGTCATAAGGGGATGGCTAGGCGTGACGGTGCAGCCCATGACCGAGGAGCTGGCAAAGCAGTTCGGGCTGGGCAAGATTAAGGGCGTCCTCGTCAGCGACGTCATCGAGGGGAGCCCCGCCGAGGCCGCCGGCGTAGTGAGGGGCGACGTATTCCTCAGCTACGACGGCAAGGAGACCGGCACTCCCCTGGCGCTCCGGAACATGGTGGCGGCCACGAAGCCCGGCACGGAGATCAAGGCGGTGCTCTGGAGGGACCGGAAGGAGATAACGCTTCCCATAGATATAGGCGAGCTTCCGGCCCAGGAGGAGGAACTCGCGGCCACCTACGAAAACGCCCTCAGGGGGACGCACGTGCAGGACATCACCCCCGCCATCAGGAACAACCTGGGCCTGCCCCCGCGCCTCCAGGGCGTGATAGTCACCGAGGTGGAGGCGGAAAACGGGCTCAAACGGGCCGACGTGATAATGGAGGTCAACCGGGTGCGGGTGACTTCCGCGCAGGAGTACCACAAGGTCGTATCAGCAATACCGGCCGGAAGCGACATACTTCTCCTCGTCTACCGCAACGGAAGCGTC
>JARRNG010000132.1:0-2024 GCA_037385265.1 Nitrospirota bacterium | reverse complement strand
GCGGGTAAAGCAAATAAGACAGGCCTGCGCCGCCCCGGGCTGAGCCGGGGCGGCGCAGGCCCTTTGAAAATCTCGACCCGCTGTGATATATTGGGTAATGCTCAGGGCAATGAGACCTCTCATATTCGCGCTCATACTTGGCCTCACTTCGGCAGTCTTCCTCGCCGGCGAGGCCCGGGGCTTCAGGACCCTCCCCGCCGAGGGCGGCGACTGCTCCGAGTGCCATAAGCTTAGCCTCCAGGAGGCCTCCTCGCTGATTTCCTCCATGAACCCCTCCATAGAGGTCACGGGCGTCTCCATGAGCCCCGTGGAGGGCCTATGGGAGGTCGTGATAGAGGCCCGGGGCAAGAAGGGCATCGCGTACATAGATTTTTCCAAGGAGCACGTCATCACCGGCTCCGTACTCAAGGTAAGCACCAAGGAAAACCTCACTTCCCTCAGGCTCTACGCGCTGAGCAAGGTGGACCTCTCGAAGATTCCCCTCGACAACGCCATCGTCATGGGGAAGCGCGACGCCAAGTACAGGGTCGTGGTCTTCGACGACCCGGATTGACCGTACTGCAAGAAACTTCATCTGGAGATGAAGAAGATAATCAAGGAGAGGGACGATATAGTCTTCTTCATAAAGATGTTCCCCCTGAAATCGCACACCGGGGCCTACGAGAAGTCCAAGGCCATCGTATGTGCGGGGAGCCTCGAGGCCCTCGACGACGCCTTCGCCGATAAGCCCCTGCCCGAGCCCACCTGCGAGAGCACCGAGGTGGACGACAACCTCGCCCTCGGCGAGGAGCTGGGGATATCTTCCACTCCCACCATAATCCTGCCCGACGGGGCCATAGTCCCCGGCTACAAGGACGCCGACACCCTCGTGGCCCTCATAACTCAGGCGGGCGACTCCATGGAGACCGAGGGGGCACAGGAGCCTCCTGCGGAAGCCACGGAGGAGACGCCCGAGGGCGGGGCGGAAGAAAGCCAGCCCTGAACCCGGAGTAGGCCGGCAGGGCCCCGAGGGCCCGGCCTCCCGCCGTTTTTCCCGTGACCGTTTTCCTAATCAATGGAAGGGCGACGCTCGCTTCGTCGGCGCACGCTTTTCGCCATTTAGCCTCGCATTCGCCCCGGCCGGGGAGGGTGGCCCGCGGCGTGTCCCTGGGTGGTTTTTCGCGCCCGTTTCCGTAGCCGCCTCCCCCGGAGGGATATGCTAAAATAGAAAACCCATGGCGAGAAAGAAGAAGGCCCCCAAGCACCAGCGACCCGGTTGGGACGAGTATTTCATACACATCGCGGGTGCGGTCTCGCGCAGGGCCACATGCATGAGGCGGCAGTACGGCGCCGTCGTCACCAAGCACAACTCCATAGTCAGCACCGGCTATAACGGGGCCGCAAGGGGCGTGGAGGACTGCCTGGAGGTGGGCAAGTGCACCCGCAGGGAGCTCAAGATCCCCCACGGCGAGCGCTACGAGCTCTGCCACAGCGTGCACGCCGAGGCCAACGCAATCATCCGCGCCTCGGCCGAGGAATTGGAAGGGGCCACCATCTACGTGGCCGGCGTGGACGGCGAGGGCGCCCCCTGCACGAGCGAGCCCTGTATGATGTGCAAGAGGATGATACTGAATTCCAAGATAGCCCGCGTGGTCTACTCCGACGGAAATGGGGGTCACGTCGTCGAAGACCCCCTAAAGTGGCTTGACGGCAGGGTATGATAGAGCTCCTGAAGCACATCGGCTGGCGCGACGTCGTGGACATCGTCCTCGTCTCCCTCATACTCTACCGTGTCCTCCTGCTTTTGAGAGGGACGAAGGCGGCCAAGATGCTCGTGGGCCTGCTGCTTCTGCTGTTCGCCTCGGTGCTGTCGAGGTATCTGAGGCTCTACACCCTGGACTGGCTGCTCCAGAGCTTCTGGGCCTACATAGTAATCGCCGTAATAGTTATATTCCAGCCCGAGATCAGGAGGGCCCTGGCGAGGATGGGCGAGGCCTCTTTCCTGCCTGCCTTCACCTCGGCAGAGGAACTAAAGAGCCTGGAAG
>JARRNG010000131.1:3592-10892 GCA_037385265.1 Nitrospirota bacterium | reverse complement strand
CCCCCGGGCCGGGTTGGAGGGTATGCCCCTCTTAGGGCCTAAAAGGTGTAGGAAACTTTTCCATAGACTACGTTGGCCTCGTAGTCCCTGGGGATGGTGCCCATGAGAATGGCCCCGTTGAACTCATCCGCATCGAGGGGGATGAGCTGGAAGCCGGTGTTGTCGAAGTCATCGACATCGAACTTCTCCCACATGTAGCCCAGGGTGACCGAGACGTTCCTGGCGAAGCTGTAGATGGCCTTCAGTTTCAGGAGCTGGCGCTCTATGTCGTCCACGTTATCGAAAGAGATGGGCACGAAGTTGTTAGAGTCCACGTCGTTGTTGGCTCCGACAGCACTCTGGAAGTCTATCCTGCCATTGGTCTTTGAGTACAGGTAATTGACCTTGAGGTCGAGCCTCTCGGGGAGGACCGCTACCTTTATGCCCGCGCCGAAGGTGTTCGTCCTGTCGTCGTGCTCCGCCTCCCAGTTGCTGGGAGAATCGACCCCTGGCACGGCGGAATACGGGTCGGTGCATTCGTCGGAGGTGCCGTCGCCGTCGATGATACAGCCCGCAGTGGGGCGCCACTGCCTCGCCCTCTGGTTGTCCTCGTACCTCTCGTGGCTGTAGTAGGCACTGAGGCTGACCCTTTTCGAGAGGTCGTAGTCGGTGTCGATGGAGTATATCTGCCGCTTGTCCTTCGTGAGGCCGAAGGCTGAGTTGTCGTAATCGTTTTTCTCGTAAATTATGGAGCCCGCCACGGTCAGCTGCTCGGTGGGATACACCGTCGCAATCAACTGCGCGTTGTCGCGGTCCCTGTCCGCCTCGTCGTATTTCCTGAGCAACGGAAGCTGCGGGACGCTGTTGCCGTCTATAATTCCGCCTTCGTTGAGGATGCTCTGCTCGAAGGGAACGGTGAAATCATAGTCCACGTCCCTGTTCGACTTCTCGTAGGACGCCCTGAGGTCGAGCCACTCGAGGGGCTTGGAATTGACGGATATCGAGTATATGTTCTCGTCCGAGTCGAGCGCCTCCCTGTGGGTCCTGTCCCAGGTGTCGAAGGTGTATCCGACAGTAAGGTCCGTCCTCCTTGCCACGTCGAAGGTGAGGTCTATCCCGGTGGTGAGCCTGTCGTAGCTCACCGGCTCAGTCACGACCGTCTCTTCGTTCCACGAGGAGTCGTAAGGCACGTACCCCGGGAACGTCACGCTGCCGGAGTCGTTGTCGCGCTCGTAGTAGCGGAGCTTGGCCTTCGCCCTGAGGAAGTCAACCGGCCTCGATGTAAGCACTACGTTGTACAGGGACGTCTTGACCTCGAGGTCGGCACTGCTTATGGGCAGGCAGGCGGGGTCGGACGGAAGCCCGCTCGCGCAGAAGGTGGTCAGCGAAGCCTGCAACGGAATCGCTGTGTTGGTGGTGAAGGGTATAAGGTCGTCGTCCTGGTTCATCCATCCCCACGAGGCTGTCGCCGTGAGCCTGCTCTTGTAGGGAAGGTCCATCACCGAGCCCGTGAGGGTAATGTTGTGGTAGTTGTTGTCCGGGGCGAGGTCTATGCGGCCCACCCCGCCGGCTCCGTCAGTGTCGGCCAGCTGGAAGGGGTTGTCCCAGGAGAGCGTGTTCGTGTTGTTATCGAAGATGGAGAGCGTGTAGCTGGCGCTCAGGTAGTAGGGCTTCCGGACGTAGTCGGCTATGAACTTTACTTCGGTGGTGTCGTAATCGATGGGCTCTGCTATCTCCTCGAAGTGGCCGAAGCCGAAGGTGCCGGAAAAAGGCCTCGTCCCGTCCCGCTCTTCCCTCCGGAACTCAATCCTGAAATCCAGGGGGTCGAAGGCCATCACATCGATGTTTGCCTTACCGGTCTTCCTGAATAGCTCGAGGTCTACCGTGTTTCCGCTCGTCAGGAAGTCGTTGAGGAGATTGGCCCTGGCAACGTCGTCGCCGGCCGTTGCCTCGAGGGCGCTCTGGACGGCATCGCTCAACACGAGCGTCCCGGAGCCTATGCCGGAGTAGAGGGTCCTTGCGTCGTAGGCGAACCTGTGGGGTATCTTGTCGTAGATGATCTCCACCTTGAACTTGCCGTAGAGCCCTGACCTGAGCCGGAAATACTGGTCGTCCTCGGCGATGTCCTTCGCCTTCAGGTCGAAGAAATACCGGTCGCTTCTGTATCCTAGGCGGACCTTGCCCGAGACGCCGTCGGGGATATCCCTGTACTCCTCGAACTTCGACGAATCCCTCTCGCCATCCACGGTCCTCGTTATAATGCTCACCATGCCGGTGAGGTCGAGATCATCATCCTCTGCAAGAACGTTAAAGGGCAGAAGGAGGATGATCGCCATCAGCGCCGCAATGCTTATCAACGGATGTCTTTTCATGGATATCCTCCTTTCTACCTGAGCAGGGTCTTCCCGGAAGGATGGTTGCTTCCGTGGATCTGGCTGTGGCAGTTCTGGCAGGAACTGTCAAAGAGCCTGCTGTTTGCGAGAGCGTAAACGGAAAGGCCCTCCTCGCCCGACTGAAGCGCGTAGAGGGTTCCTGGGTGCCTGCTGTTGGAGTGGCACCGCTGGCAGAGGTAGGGCCTCTTTGCCACGAGGAGCTTGTCGTGGGATGTGCCGTGCGGCACATGGCACGTGGTGCAGTCCTCGGTCGCGGGGGCGTGCTCCCAGAGGAAGGGGCCGCGCTTTTCCGTGTGGCACTCCCAGCACTTCTCGTTTATGGTGTTTGCGGAGATGAGGTAGTCCGAAACAGTCCCATGCGGGTTATGACAGTCGGAGCACTTGACCTTCCCCTCCCTAACGGGGTGGTGGGAGGATTTCTGTATCTGCGACTTCACCTGGAGGTGGCACCGGGTGCAGACGTCCACCTGGCTTCGCTGTGCCAGGTACTTTTCGTAGCCGCCGTGGATGCTGTGGCAATCGGAGCATGCCAGGTCTCTCCCCTGATGGGTGCTCCCCTCCCAGAGGGCCACCTTGCCCCTGGCGTGGCACTCCAGGCACGGGGCGCTCTTCTTTTCCGCCGGGAGCGTCGAGCGGGCAGACAGCGGAAGCACGTCCCCCACGCCCCTTCCGCCTCCAGCGCTGGCGTGCGATAGGCCCGGCCCGTGGCAGCTCTCGCAGCCCAGCTTGGCGGCGGGAGTCCTCGGGTCGGCCACGACGCCGTGGCCGCTTCTAATAAAGCTATCGTACCTGTCCTGGTGACAGCCCTTGCAGGTCTCGGTGCCCGCGTACTCATCGGCGGCCAGCGCCGGGCTGACGGTCGCAAGGAGCAGGGCAATCAGAACGAACAGAATAACTCTCATGCTACAGTCCCTCCCTTTCTATGGATTTACTGCTGCTTCACTGGCAATCACAAGGCAAAAGTCGAGGCGATGGGAAAAGGGGCCGCGAAGAATTTTCGCGCAAGAGGCCCTGCTTGGTTCTTTACTGATTTGGTGTGTCGATGATTTCCAAAAGCAGGAGCTTAAAGACAGACAGATACTTCGACGAGTGTCAGCTTCGACCGGTTCCATTTTCCCCCACCCCGAAACTATCGTTCGAGTCAGCCCCCGGCAAAGTCAGAAAGACTTGCCTAAGGTAATCCCGCCCGGCTGCGACAGCAACTGTTCGTCTTCCTTGCTTCCACTACTTACAATTGCAGTATCTGCTGAAAAATATATTAGAAGATAGGCTGGTTGTCAAGCTTTTTAAAGCCGGTTGTAGGAATTCGCCTGCCGCCAGGGGCAAGGGGCGCCCGGGGGGTGCTTGATTTTATGGCGCCTCATATGGTATCAAATTAACTGGCTTTTTAAGAGATTAAGGAGGACGAATTGGCCCAGGCAGCACCAAAAAGATCGCTATCGGTCCTGAAGAGGACGAGGCAGGCCGAAAAGCGCAACGAGTTCAACAAGGCCGTACGCTCGAAGCTGAAGACCCTGTCAAAGAAGCTGGCCGGAGCGGTGGAAAACAACGACAGGGATCAGGTGGAAAAGACCCTCAGGCAGGCGGTGAAGGCCTATAGTTCGGCGGCCTCCAAGGGCACCATACACCGCAATACGGCGTCGAGGAACATCTCCAGGCTTTCGAAGCTGGCCGACAAGGTTCTTAAAGCCGAAGCAGCTTAACCAGCAGGTATTCCACCGGGTAGGCCCCTCCGCTGGATTTCATCATCAAGTCGGCTTCGTTTAGGATATGGAAGACCTTTTCCCGGCTCTTCCACCCCGCCGATGCCCTCTCGTAGTGCCAGTTGAGGGCGCCCAGGAGGCCGTAAGGGTCCTGCGCCTCGGAAAGGGCCCTGTAGATCCTGAATACCCGGTCGGCATCGCGCGCTTTCAGGGCGTCAATCAGGTCGAAGACGTCGTGGCCCCCGCTTCCCTTCACAATGTCCTTTATGTCCTGGGCGTCGAGTCTTTCCTTGCCCGACATGGCGAGCTTCTCGACCTCCGAGGCCAAGAGGCCGGCCTCAGGCCCCACGGTCCCCATCAAGTATTCCACCGCCTGGGGGGTGAGGGTGAGCCCCCTCGCCGCCGCCCTTTGCTTAAGCCAAGCCGGCAGTTCCCTCTCACGGATATCCATTGGGATGGCCTTGGCCCCCTTGAGCCCCTCTTTCAGTGACTTCTTGAGCTTCCCCGAGCTCGTCATCACGAGCACCGAATCCGGCGAGGGCTCGGCCAGGTAGCGCGCGAGGGCCTCGAGGTCCTTCTTTAGTAGCTTCTGGGCGTTTTCAATCACCACCGTCTTTCGCCCGCCGAAGAAGGGCACCGTATAGAGAACATCCAGCACCTGCTCCGCGGGAGGGGCCTCGGGCGAGTCCATGTCAAAGACCGAGAGGAGGAAATCCACGCGGTCCTCGGGGATGGTCTGTTTTATAGCAAAAAGGGCCTCCTTGAGGAGGTATGGGTCCTCGGCGTAAAGCAGGTAGGCCGGGGACTTGAGTCCCTTCCGGAGTTCGTCTATGAAGTTCTTTATGCTCATCTCTGTAAGCTCGCCGCGCGGTCAAAGAAGCCCTTGCGGCCGCTATTTCCCCGCCACCACGTTAACCAGTCTGCCTTTGACCACTATGACCTTCTTTATCTTGCCCTCGTCAGCCAGGGGCTTTATCCTGGGCTCCTCGAGCGCGGCTCTCTTGACCTCTTCCTCCGAGAGGCCGGCGGGAACCATCACCTTGGCCCTGACCTTGCCGTTTACCTGAACGACGAGCTCTATCTCTTCCTCCCTGGCTATATCTTCGTGCCAGGCCGGCCAGGCCTGGTTGAAGATGCTGGGGGCGTTTCCCAGGGCCTCCCAGAGCTCCTCGGAGATGTGGGGCGAGAAGGGAGAAAGAAGAAGAAGGAGGGTCTCGATGGAGAATCTCATGGCGCCCCAATCCTCGCCGGTCCGCGGCTCGAAGGAGCTTGTCTCGTTTACAAGCTCCATCATCGCCGCTATGGCGGTGTTGAAGTGGTATTCCCGCTCGATGTCGTCGGTGACGCGCCTTATCGTCTGATGGGCCTTTCTCGTCAGGGGGGTTGCAACGTCCCCCCTGGGGGCGGCGGCCCTGAGGGAGTCGAGGTTCGTGTGGACGAGGTTATAGATCCGCCCGAGAAACCTGTGCGCCCCCTCCACGCCCTTTTCAGACCATTCGAGGTCCTTTTCGGGCGGAGCGGCGAAGAGCGAGAAGAGCCTGGCCGTGTCCGCCCCCCAGCGGCTTATGAGGGCGTCGGGGTCGATCACGTTCTTCTTGGACTTGGACATCTTCTCGGTCCTTCCGTATTCTACGGCGCTCCCGCACCGCGGGCACTTTCCGCCTTCCGCCTCCTCCGGGAAGAGCCACCCGTGCTCGGGGCACTTCACGGTCTCCTTGCAGACCATCCCCTGGGTGAGGAGGTGGGTGAAGGGCTCACTGGCACTGGTGACGCCCAGGTCGCGCATAACGCGGGTGAAGAACCGGGAGTAGAGGAGGTGCAGCACCGCGTGCTCCACTCCCCCGACGTACTGGTCGACGGGCATCCAGTAGTCGATCTCGCTTTTCACTTCGTCGCTCCTAAGGTCCACGTCCCCCTTGGGGTGGCAGTAGCGGAGGAAATACCAAGACGAGTCCACGAAGGTGTCCATGGTGTCGGTCTCCCTCCTGCCCTGACCGCCGCACCTGGGGCATTGCGTGTT
Source organism: Nitrospirota bacterium (assembly GCA_037385265.1). Taxonomy (GTDB): domain Bacteria; phylum Nitrospirota; class Thermodesulfovibrionia; order Thermodesulfovibrionales; family JdFR-86; genus JARRNG01. The sequence continues at coordinate 4,797 of JARRNG010000131.1, read as the reverse complement.
CATGAACTCCGGGGAATGGAGCGGGGACTCCCCCTTGCCAGTGAGCTTAACGTTCTCGGGGAGCACTACCGGCAGGTCCTCCTCGGGGACGGGAACGACGCCGCACTTTTCGCAGTAAATGACGGGTATGGGGGTGCCCCAGTAACGCTGCCTGGATATCCCCCAGTCCCGCAGTTTGTAGGTGACGACCCTCTGGCCGAGGCCCTTTTCCTCCAGGTCCCTGGCTATCGCGATGCGGGCCTCGGCGCTCGGCATGCCGCTATAGCCGCCGGATTCGACGAGAACTCCGTAGTCCTCGAAGGCCCCGGCCATCTCTCCGTCGCGGGGGAAGTCGCCGCCGCCTTCGGGGACTATGACCGTCTTTATGGGAAGGCCGTATTCCCTGGCGAAGTCGAAGTCCCTCTGGTCGTGGGCGGGAACGGACATTATGGCCCCCGTGCCGTATTCCATGAGGACGAAATTGGCAACGTAAATGGGCACTCTCTCGCCGTTTACGGGGTTTATGGCGTGGCGGCCCGTGAAGTGGCCTATCTTCCTTTCCTGGTCGCCGTAGTGCTGCTTGATCTTCCTTAAGGCCTCCTTGTCCTCCGTTAGCCTCTCGGCAAGCGGGAGGCCGGGGGCGATGGCCATGAAGGTGACGCCAAAGAGGGTGTCGGCCCTGGTGGTGAATATCCTGAGCTTTTCATCGGAGCCCTCTATCTGGAAGTCCACCTCCAGGCCGTCGCTCTTGCCTATCCAGTTCTTCTGCATGGCCACGACGTGCTCGGGCCAGCCCTTGAGGGAGTCGCAGGCCTCGAGGAGCTCCTCGACGTAGTGGGTTATCTTAAGGAACCACTGTTCGAGCTCCTTCTGCACCACCTCGGTGTCGCAGCGCCAGCAGCCTCCGTCTATGACCTGCTCGTTGGCCAGGACGGTGACGCACTTCGGGCACCAGTTGACGAAGGACGTCTTGCGGTAGGCCAGGCCACGCTCGAGCATTTTCAGGAAGAACCACTGGTTCCACTTGTAATACTCAGGGCTGCAGGTGGTGGCCTCGCGGTTCCAGTCGTAGCTGAAGCCCATGCGGTCGAGCTCGATTCTCATCTGGGCGATGTTCTGGTAGGTCCACTCGGCCGGGTGAACGCCTTTTTCGATGGCGGCGTTTTCGGCCGGAAGGCCGAAGGCGTCCCAGCCCATGGGGTGCAGGACGTTCAGGCCCCGGAGCC
>JARRNG010000131.1:0-3553 GCA_037385265.1 Nitrospirota bacterium | reverse complement strand
GACAAGCCTCCGCGCAAATATAGCAGATATTATATCCGCGGTCTCAAGTTATTAACAAGTATGGGACAATGCCCAGGTGAGGTAAGAACCCATATAGCAATTGGGAATGGTTCATGGAGAAGGAGGGGACATCGTATGAGGAAAGTCCGGCCTACGGCTTCTCAAAGGCGTTTTTTTCTGGTAGTCTTTGACTGTGAGAAACCCTAACGCCATACATAAAAGGAGGTAGGCATCATGGCACAGGCGGCAGCCGGGAAGAAGATGGGAGAACTCTACCAGACCCAGGACTGGAAGCAGGAAAAGCACGTTCCGGTTATCGAATGCCCGGACTCGGTCAAGGCAGGGGAGACTTTCGACATAACCGTTTCGGTGGGCAAGGAGATTGCGCATCCCAACACCACCGAGCACCACATACGCTGGATACAGGTGTTCTTCCTCCCGGAGGGCGGAAAGCTGGCTTTCCAGCTTGCGAATGTCGAGTTCACGGCCCACGGCGAGTCCACCGAAGGGGCGGACAAGGGCCCGGCCTACACCTACCACGGGGCCACGGTCTCGGTGCAGCTTAAGAAGCCAGGGACGATATTCGCCACGAGCCTCTGCAACATCCACGGCCTATGGGAGAACTCCAAGGGGGTAAAGGTCACTTAGTCTTCGCAAGGCTGGCCGCGGTGGCGGCCCCGGGCGGGAGCATTCGGAGGGGGGATGCCGCTTCGCACTGCTTACGCACGAGCGGGGTTCCCCGCGGCCGCAGCAGGCCTTAGAGGTCTATGCCCAGGTCGGGGAAGTAGTTGGCGAGCTCGCTGACCTTGTCGGTCAGAAGGAGCACGCCGAAGGCAATCAGCACAACGCCGCTCACGAACATGATGACCTTCATGTATTTCCGGATGGCCTTCGAGTAGCTCAGGAAACTGTTTATCGCGAGGGCCGATAGCAGAAACGGAATCGCCAGGCCGAGGGAATAAACCGACAGCAGCTTGAGGCCGAGGACGGCCGAGCCCTGAGATGTTGCGTAAAGGAGTATGCCTCCGAGGATTGGGCCGATGCAGGGCGTCCAGCCCGCCGCGAACACGAGCCCTACGGCGAAGACGCCGAGATAGCCCGAGGGCCGGCCTTGGAAGTGGAACTTCTTCTCCCGCATGAGGAAGTCCATCTTGAACAGGCCCATGATGAAAAGGCCAAAGATTATCACGAGCACGCCGCCCACTATGCGTATTGCGTCCTGGTACTCGCGGAACAGCTGGCCTACATATGACGTCGATGCCCCCAGGGCGATAAAGACCACCGAAAAGCCCAGCACGAAAGCCAGCGAGTTGGTGATGGTCAGCCGCCTGACCCGCGCCCTGTCCGACCGCTCGGTAAGCTCCTCGAAGCTCATTCCCGTTATGAAGGAGACGTAGGAAGGTACGAGGGGAAGAACGCAGGGGGACAGGAAAGAAAGCACCCCCGCGGCGAAGGCGAGCGGATAAGTGACCTCCGTCATCTCGCGCACTCCTCGTCCGAGCCCTTAATTTTCTCCACGGCGTGGGGGATGACGTCGAGGACCGCCTCGAGGTTTTCCCTGGCGGCCCTGGGGCTTCCGGGCAGGTTGATGATGAGGGTCTCTCCCTTTACGCCCGCCGCGGCGCGGGAGAGCATCGCCCTCGGGGTCTTAGCCAGGCTGGCGGCCCTCATGGCCTCGGCCATGCCCGGGACCTCGCGGTCGATTACCTCGAGAGTGGCCTCGGGCGTCACGTCCCTGGGGGAAAGGCCCGTGCCCCCAGTGGTGATTATGAGGTCCACCTCTCTGGCGTGGTTTATGAGCTTCTGCATTATCAGTTCCTTGCTGTCGGGCAGTATCTCCCAGTGTGTTACGTTTATTCCCGCCCCCTCGAGCATCTGGCGGATAACCGGTCCGCTTTCGTCCTCTCGCTTCCCCACCGAGGCCCTGTCGCTCATCGTGAGAACGTAGGCGGTGATCATGACATCGCCCTGACCTCGTCGCCCACGCGGATGCTGCCGCCCTTGAGTATCTTCACGAAGATACCTTCCCTGGGCATGACGCAGTCACCCGCAGCCTCGTAAATGGCGCACCGCGAATGGCAGAGCTTTCCGATCTGGCTGACCTCCGCCTCGACGGACTCGCCGATGGTGACGGCGGTGCCTACGGGAAGGTCCACGAGCTTGATGCCCTCGGTGGTGATGTTCTCGGCGAAATCGCCCGGTCCGACCGCGAGGCCTTTATCGCGCATCTTCCTGATGCTTTCCGCCGCCAGCAGGCTAACCTGCCTGTGCCATTTGTCGGAGGCGTGGGCGTCGCCCTCGATGCCGAAGTTGGCCCTTACCATCGCTTCCCTGACCGGTGTCTTCCTCACTCCCTTTTTGCCGCTGACGTTTATCGAGACAATGCGTCCCTTCATCCCATATAGATTACCATATCGTATTCAGCCTTCGATCGTCCCACCGCCGGCTACGGAATCTTCCAGGTAGAAGACCGCCGCCTGGCCCGGCGAGGGGGCCCACTGGGGCTCGTCGAATATCACGCGCGCCTTGCCCTCCTCGAGGGGCCTTACGGTGGCGGGTCTCCCCCTCATGGTCGAGCGCACCTTCACGTCCGCCCTGAGCTCCCCGCGCGGCTTCTGGAGCCAGTTCACCTCGCCGACGGCGAATTCCCGGGCCACGGCCGCCTCCCTGGGGCCTACGTAAACTGCGTTTTTCTCGGGGTCTATTCCGGTCACGTAAAGGGGTTCGGGGGAGGAAATGCCAAGCCCCCTCCGCTGGCCCAACGTATAGCGGTGGATGCCTTTATGGGAGCCCAGGGTGCGGCCTTGGACGTCTATTATCGGGCCGGGCCTGTCCTTCTCTCCCGTCAGGGCGGCGATGAAGCTTGGATAGTCCCTGCCCTCCACGAAGCATATCTCCTGGCTTTCGGCCCTCCGGGCGGCGGGAAGCCCCAGCTTCCGGGCCGTTTCCCTTACGGCCTCCTTCGTATAGAGGCCGAGGGGGAGGAGCAGGGCCTTGAGCTCTTCCGGCCTCAAGGCGTAGAGGACGTAGGACTGGTCCTTCTTGGGGTCGACCCCTTTTTTCAGGGTCTCCCTACCGCCGCGGCGCTCCACCCGGGCGTAATGGCCCGTGGCTATGAACCCGGCACCGCGCTTCCGCGCCTCCCTGAGGAGGACCGGAAACTTGATATGGCGGTTGCACAGGATGCAGGGGTTGGGGGTGTGGCCCCTCATATATGCGTCTACGAAGGGCTCCACGACCCTTTCGATGAACTCATTCCTCACGTCGATGGTGCTGTGGCTAATGCCTAGGCGCTCGGCGGTTGCGGCCGCGTCGCCCAGGGCCTCGAGGGTGCAGCAGGCCGTGGGGCTCTTTTCACCCCTGGTCTCGAAAAGAACGAGGCTCAGTCCCTCTACCTCGTAGCCTTCCTCCCTCAGAAGATGCGCCGCCACCGAGGAGTCCACGCCGCCGCTCATTCCCACCAGGACCTTCATTGCTAATTATAACAATGCCCGTGCCCTCTTGGGCATTGAATTAGGCTATAATACCAGCCGTGGGAATACTCGACTGCATA
>JARRNG010000130.1:0-3832 GCA_037385265.1 Nitrospirota bacterium | reverse complement strand
TCCCCGCCCACGGACACCGTGATGCCCTGGGGCTCCATCTCCCTTATGGATTCGGCCAGCTCGGCCGTGGCCCTGAAGTTGGGCTCCTGCTGCTCCTTGAGGGCGCCCCTGGAGAGGTCCACGAGGGTCGAGCTGTCGATGTCGATGTTGTAGAACTCGGCCTCGATGGCCTCCTTGATGAGGCCCAGGACGTAGCTCGTCTCGGCGGTGGAGTCGGAGTCGTAGTATTTCTTGACCAGCTGGAAGTGGTCTCCCTGTATGAAGACGGGGCCCTTGTAGCCAGTGGCTACGGCGGCGGCCAGCACCGCCGTGGCGTACTCCAGAGGCCTCTGGCTGGTGTAGCCGATCTCGGAGCGGGCGATCTCGAATATCATGGCCTTCACGTTCATCTCCATGGCCTTTTTGAAGACCGCCTTCGAGGTGTCGTAGGTGAGCCCCCTTATGTTCATGGCGGGCACGGTGAAGCCGGGATAGTTGCGGCCCATCTCCTCGTAAAGTTCCTGTATGGAGGCCGGGTAGGCGCCGGCCTCCTTGCAGGCTTCCTTGATCATCATGAACTTGGACTTCCGCTGTTCTTCGTCCTCGGTGAAGACGGCGTCGTATATGAGCGAATCCATGGCTCCGGCGAGCTTCGAGGGCTCCTTGACCACGAGGCTGTTGCCGTCCAGGGAGAAGAGGTCTTTCCAGTTCATTTCTACCTCCTTCGGGATAATTCCATATTTTGTGCCGGCGAGCGGAACTCGGTGCTTCCGCACCCACTATGTTAAGCCTGAGGGGGATGATTGTCAATTATTTTTGATATCCGCTTCCGGGGAGGGGGCCTTCGGTCCGGAGCGGCCGTTTTAAATCACCCCTTGCCCCAGCTATCGGCGAAATCGTTATAAGACATGAAGAAGGCGGACCTGAAGGCAGAGTCGACGTCCTGGCCGCTTGAAAGCCCCCTGAGGAATTCCACTATGCTGTAGAGGCCGTAGTTGTCTATCAGATGCGCCACAGCCGAATAGCTGACGTTGTAAGCGGCGTTGCTCTGTTCCTGGGAGCGGGGGAACTGGCCCTCCAGGGTCCTGAGGGGGATTATCTGGCCCACCCGCTCGCGCTCCTCTCCCGCGAGGTGCATGGCGAGGCCCTCGTTCAGCCAGGCCGGGCATCTCGGCGTGATGGAATAGACGAGGGCGTGGGCGTACTCATGGTAGAGCACCTTCCTGAGGACGTTCGCGTCGACCTCTTCGATGCCCTTTACGGGCACCCTTATCTTCCCGTCGAAGGCGCCCCCCGACCAGTCCGGCATCCGGGTCACGTCGTGGAACTTGCGTTCGCTGTAGAGTATCACCGTCACGGGCTCCTCGGGGAAATATCCCGTCTGCGACCCGATGTCCCGGTATGCGTCTTCGAGGATGTGCAGGACCTCGGTGCTGACCGAGCCGTGCCTGTAGCCGTCGAAAAGGATCTTGAAATGGAGCGTTTCCTCATGAATGAAGCGGTCCTGCGCGGGCTTTTCCCTCCGGAGCCTCTCGACGAGGGAGGAAAGCTCCGGGTCCTCCGAGAGCCTCAGCGCCGCCTCGGCGTTCGAGAGGCTCAGCGCGAGGTCGTCCAGCCTGTAGTAGGAGAAGGCCAGGAGCTTCCTGACCTGGAACTCGTCCACGCCCCTCTGGCCGAGGGACTTCTCGAGGAACGCGGCGGCGCTTCCGTAGTCGCCGAGATTGTAGTAGGAAAGGCCGAGGCCGAGGAAGGCCAGGGGGTCCTGCTTCGATAGCTCCGAAAAAAGCGCGGCGGCCATCTCGTAGTCTCCGGCCCTGAAGCTTTCCATTGCCCTCCGGGGAAGGTCGCTCCCGCCCGGCGCTTCGGCCCTTGGCCTCGCGGGCGCAGCGGACTCAGGCCCCTGGGGTGGAGGCGCAGGGGGCCCTGGCCTTATCTCTTTTCTCGAAAGCTCCGGGGCCGGGGGGCTCTGGACTGCCTCTTCGCCGGCCCTTTCGAGGTCCCAGTAGCCCCGGTAGTAAAGGGCCGCCGATAGCACCAATAGCGCGGCAAGGACGCCGTAAGCGACTGCCTTGAAAATCTCAATCCTCCCCTTCGGCCTTTTCTTCCTGCTCGTCGGATTCCTTTTCGAAAGAAACGTCCTCCACGAAATCGGGGCAGCGCACGTCGCGACCCGAGAGGGAGAACCTCTTCTTGCAGGTGTCGCGCCAGGCGCAGACGGAGCATATTTCGGGACTCTTGGTCATATCTTTCTCCTGAAGTACCAGCTCAGGGCCTTCTCTATGTTAGACGGAATGCTTTCCTTCGAATTTATTATAAATATTCTGTCGGATATCTGAAAGAGCTCCTTCACCATGCGCTCCACGCCGGGGGGATTTTCGTACCTGTTCGCAAGCTCCCGCTCGAACATGGGCACTATCTTGTCTTTCATCCTGAGCTCGGTGTCCATGAAGAAGACCGACACCTCCGCCGAGAGGTCCTCGACCCTGTCGAGGAAGGCCGAGATCTCCGTGTCGTATATCTGCTTCGGCGGCGAGGACTTGACCTCCATGTAAAGGAGCGAGCCGTCTATCTTGGCTATGAGGTCGTAGTCGCCTCCCACCTTCTGCCCCTTGAAGGTGACCCCCCAGATGGCCTCGGTGGCGAACTCCCTCCTGAAGACCTCGCAGAGGAACCACTCAAGCGTGGGACCGAAGCTCTTGACGGGGCGCTTCCTGAGCCTGAAGGCGCCGTCAAGAGGCTCGGCGAGGCCGGTCTCGACCAGGTAGGCCACGTAGTCTTCCGTCACGTCGGCGGTGCTGTAGCGCGTGACGTCCCTCACCGTAAAGCTGTTCTGGTGCTTTATGACGTCCCTGAGCAGCAGCCTGAAGGAATACCTCTTGAGCGTATCGTAATATCCGTCGAGGTGCTTTCTGGAGGGGAGGAGAAGGTCGTCTCCGGGCTCCTTGCGGTAGACTCTGAACCCCCTGCGCCTGAGCATGCTCGAAAGGTCCGGCGTAGTCTCCGAAAGCACTTTCCTCAGCCTCCGGACCTCTTGGCGCAGGGCTTCGAGTTCCTCTTTTCGGGCCATCACTTTTCATCTTAACAGAATCTTCGCACCCTTTAAAAGGAAATGCCCTGAATCGATTGTGGAATTGGCCGATAAAATCTTGATTTAGGGTGGGGCAGGCCGCTCGTGATACGCGACATCGAGGGCTTGGGGGGACTCCGGTAAGCTCAAGGGCCGACTCGATAAAGTCCTTGACATGGGATATGTTAAGTGCTATACAAATTATGGGGGTTTTATATGATATACAAACGAAAGGAGGCGCTATGCCTGTAATCGAATACGGGGATATGAAAGTCAATGTCGATGACGATGGTTTCCTCGCCAAGATGGACGACTGGAACGAGAAGGTTGCTTGCGCCATGGCGGAGAAGGAAGGCGTGGACGAGCTCACGAAAGAGCGCATGGACATAATAAAATTCATGAGGGACTACTTTAAGAAATTCAACGCTTTCCCGATACTCAGGGGCGTCTGCCGGGACATCCACCAGCCGAAGAACTGTGTCAAGGAGGAGTTCATGGACCCCCTGAAGGCATGGAAGATCGCCGGGCTGCCCAACCCCGGGGTGATAGCAACGGAGTCCGGGGACAAGGAGCACAAGATATTCCGGATGCTTGTGCCGGATTAGTCGTTATTTCTTAAGGGTGACCAAAGCTTTGCGGCGGACCCTCGGGCCCGCCGTTTTCTTTTCATTTCTGTAAAATAGGAGCCGGCATGATAGCGCTTGTCCAGAGGGTATCCGAGGCCCGTGTCGAGGTGGGAGGGAGAACTCTCTCTTCGATAGGAAGCGGCCTTGTCGTTCTCCTGGG
>JARRNG010000129.1:0-7385 GCA_037385265.1 Nitrospirota bacterium | reverse complement strand
TTACAGGGTATCAAGGTAAAAAGAGGTAAAACCCTGGAAATACCTTATTACCGGCCTGTCACGCCGGAGGTCGCGGGTTCGAGTCCCGTCCACCCCGCCATCAGCCTATCAGATATTTCCGCAGGGATTCTTCGGGGAAAGGAACTTCGGGCCGCTCTTGAGGGAAGAACATCTCAAGAAGCCGGCCCTTTAACCTACTCCTTTGGCTCTTCCTTCTTCTCCTCCGCCCCTTCGGCGGCCGGCTCGGGCTTCTCTTCCTTCACGCAGGAGCCATAGGCCCTGATGAAGGTCTCTCCCTCGGGGCACGAGGGAGTCGGCTGACCCATATGACGCCCGATACGCCCACTTTTCTCGCCCCGCCGGGCGGGGAGTAATCTTCGATCTTTCCATGGAGGTCCTCGGCCTTGTCTTTATCCAGCCCCTTGAGGCTTTCGTATTCCTCGAGTGCGCCGCCGGGGTCGTCGAGGGCCAGGCGCGTGACCCCCAGGTAATAGTGCGCCTCGGCGGAACCCGCGTCGAGCTCGATGGCCTTCGTGAATGAATCCTCGGCCTTGCGAAGCAGGTTGGAATTCTTCATGACCTCCGTGTCCCCGCGCTTCAGGTAATCGAGACCGGCCTTTATGTGCTTCTGAGCGGGCGAATCTCCCTCCTTCATGGCGTCGCCCGCAAACGCCGGAGCGGCAACCAGCAATATCAAAAGCGCTATCGCGATTCTATTCATGCTTGCTTCCCCCTTTCCTCTTACGACTTTTATTAACCCATATCCAAGCCGCGTTGTCAAATGGCCCCTTGGACCATATATATGCGAAGGGGCCGGGGCCGGCGAAACCCGTAGTGACGGGCGCCTCTCGCCCCGTTGGCAATATCCGCTCTCTGGCTAATTTCCCGGCGGAGGGGGGTTCTCCCGCTCCCTGAGGCTTCGTATCTTGAGAAGGGTGTCTTCGTATATCCCGGCCTTCTCCGGGTTTAGGCGCAGGGCCTCATTTATTCTCAGGGCTTCGCGGGCCAGGCGCTCGGCCTCTTCGAGGTTCTTCCCCTCGGTGTAGTAGAGCCAGGCCAGGTTGTTCATGGCGTCGGCGTTTTCGGGGTCGGCCCGGAGGACCTTCTTGTATTGCTTCTCGGCCTTGCCGGGCTCCTTCTTGAGAAAATATACGTTGCCCATGTAGAGGTGGGCGACGGGCAGCTTCCTGGAGGCGGCCTTGTAGTGCTCGAGGGCGGCGTCCAGCTCCCCCCTCCTCTCATAGGCCACGGCGAGGTTAACGTGCTCCTCCGGCGTGAGGGGGTCTTCGAGGATTATCACCCGGGCGCAGGAGCTTAGGAAGATTAGAAAGACGAGCCCCAGAGAGAGCCGCCCCACAAGGCCCTTCGTCATGGGGCCTTCACCAGAAGCGTCCACGACCCTGCCCTTTCCCACGACCTCATGAAGTCATCCAGGGGGACGAATTTATGCTCCTCCCGGCCGGAATTTACGATGAGGCCGCCCTCGGAGTATCCGACGACCACCATGAAGTGGTCCTTCCGGTAGAGCCAGAGGCCGAGGTCCACGAGCACTATGGGGGGATAGCCGGCGTCTATGGCGCCTCTGATGTCGTCGAGCGTCCCGGCGAAGTAGCGCGCCTGGAGCCCCCTGCCCCTGGCATAGAGGGCCAGGTCGATGTTAAGAGTCCCCCTTGCCCGTCCGCTGAATTTCTCCCCTGCGATTTCCTCCGGCGTGACGTCCACGCCCCAGAAGTTCATGACCCCCGCCAGGGCCGCCGGTCCGCACTGGTAGGCCTCCTGAGCGTAGAAGGGCACTCCCTCGAGCACCTTGGCCGGAGGCCCCGCCGTGCGGGCCGTGGCGCAGGAGATGAGAAGCGGAAGAGCGAGGAGCCCCAGGAGCCGCTTCGCGGAAGCCGCGGGCACGTTAATCGGTAACCACTACCCTCTTTCCGGTGTACTGGAGATACAGGAGCACCACCACCGCTATCAGAAGCAGAACCACCAGGACCCCGGTGCCGTCCCCGCCCACCCTCAGCTCGTCAAGCTGGAGGGCCAGGGCGTGGAGCTCCTGGTCGCTCAGGAGCGAGAGCCTGGCGTTGATCTCGTCTTCCGTGTAGCCGAAGGCCGAGAGCCTCTCCGCCACCATCTTCGTCTCGAGCGCCTTCTGGACCTTCTCGAGGTCCGCCGCCCTGTCCACGGCCGGCGGGGCGATGGCCTCCGAAGGCGCGAGGCCCGCGTCGGCCCTGGGGGCGATGCCGATAAGGAACATCAAGACAACGAGACACCACGCTGCCTGCTTCATTAACGGTACGTTCATGGCAACCTCCTAAAAGATTAATATAACGAGACTCATAAATTTATACCATACTGACCTATTGTCCGCAAGGGGAGACTTCCGGTGAGCCCCCGGCGCCGCGGGCTCACCAGCGCTTGGCCCTCTCGGGGCCTTCCTCCGGCCTTCTTTCTGGGACCTTGACGTGGGGCGCCTTGCCCTCGTTCCACTCTCTCGACACGTAGAGATGGCAATAGCAGCTTCCGTACTCCTCCACGTCGGGGGGCATGTATACGCAGGGGCAGATGATGTCCCGGTCCCGGTCTATTATTCCCGTGGCCAGCCGGCAGGGGCAGGAGCGGTAGCCGTAGCGCTCCTGGTTCTTAAGGAGCCCCGCTGCTATCTCGATGACGAACTCCCGGTCGGCGTTGAGCTCCATGCCCCGGGAGCGGGCGTACTTGTCGAGGATGTCGTAGAGCCTCTCGGGGGTCATCTCCCGGTCGGTCATTTGAGCCCCAGCGCCCCCTTCATGGCCTCCTCGTCGAAGTCCGTTATGACTTCCTCGACGACGAGGGTGGGATAGGTGGCCCTGGGGTTGTACTGCCTGAGCTCCTTGCTCCTCAGCCACTGCTCGCCGCTGTCGAGGGTGTCGACGTCGACAACGTCGAAGTCGATGCTGTTATTCCTTAGGAACCTCTTTACCTGGGAGCAGACGGGGCAGGTGCTGAGGGAATAGAGCCTGACCTTTCTCGTGGGCGCTTCCTTTTCTCCGGGCATGGATAGATTATACAACATGACGCCGGGATGCCAAAACGCTTGAAACTTTACGATTAATCTGCTATTTAATAGCTATGACCGAAGGGCTGGGGGGTGAGGCCATGGGTGAGGGAGCCGTGCTGACCGTGCCCTCGAATCCGAAGTTTCTCTCCCTGGTCAGGAACTTTACGGCGGGGCTGGCCCTGATGGCGGGCCTCGACGAGGAGGCCGCCGCGGCCGTCAAGCTCGCCGTCGATGAGGCCTGCGCGAATGTTATAGAGCACGCCTACGGCGGTGCCACGGACAAGGAGATTACGTTAAGATATAAGAAGACCCGCGACACCTTTGAGGTGACGATTGACGACGACGGGGCGAAGGCCCGGAGGGAGTCCCTCAAGGGCAGGGACCTCGACGACCTCAGGGCCGGGGGGCTCGGGATGCACTTCATCGAGAGGGCCTTCGACGTCTGCGAGCTGGACGAGAGCAAGGAAAAGGGAAACAGGCTCAGGCTCGTAAGGCACCTTACATCGCCTTAAGGCCCTCGACATGTCCACTTCCCCCACGCTCAGGAAGGCGCTCATGGGCATCATCAAGCGCAAGCCCCCCGAGGTGGTGGTGGACTTCGGCGGCGTCACCTACATAGACAGCTCCGGCATAGCCACCTTCGTCGAGGGCCTTAAGGCGATGCGGGCCTATAACGGCAGGCTAAAGCTGGCCGGCGTAAACGACCACATCATGGATATCTTCCGGTTCGCCAAGCTCGACAGGGTCTTCGAGACCTACGGCACCGTGAACGACGCCCTCAAGTCGTAGCGGATGCCTGTCGCCAGGGACATAAACGAGGCCTCCAGGCTCATTAACAGCACCTTCTACTGGGCGGCCTATTCCGTCGTCAGGGGCCGCCTCAGGGTCAGGAAGACCATATCCGAGATAGTCCAGGCGGGCTATAACTCGGTCCCCATAGTCGCGGTCATATCGTTTTTCATCGGCATGATACTTGCGTTTCAGGCCGCCTACCAGCTCAAGAGGGTCGGCGCCATGATATACGTTGCCGACCTCGTCGGGGTCTCGATAACCCGCGAGCTCGGCCCCATAGTGACGGCCATCATCGTCGCCGGCAGGAGCGGCTCGGCCTACGCGGCCGAGATAGGCTCCATGAAGGCGGCCGAGGAAGTGGACGCCCTCGTAAGCATGGGCATAAACCCCGTGAGGTTCCTGGTGGTGCCGAAGCTCTTCGCCCTGATGCTCATGACGCCGGCGCTCACGGTGCTGGCCGACGCCATAGGTATGCTTGGGGGGTTCTTCCTCTCCACCACGATAATCGAGATACATCCCCAGATATACTACACTCAGACGGTCAACGCCCTCTACGTCAAGGACGTGGTGACGGGACTCTTCAAGGCCCTCGCCTTCGGCATAACCATAACAATAGTGGGGGCCTACGAGGGCTTCAAGGTGGAGCGCGGGGCCGAGGAGGTGGGGAGGCGGACCACCTCCTCCGTGGTCGTCTCTATCTTCCTGGTCATAGTCCTCGACCTCTTCTTCACCGTGCTCTTCTATTATTTCACGTGATATGGAATACGCCATCGAGATAAGGAACATCTCGGCAAGCTACGGCGACACGGGCGTCCTCAGGGACATATCGGCCCGCATCCCCAAGGAGGAAACCACCGTGATAGCCGGGGGAAGCGGCTCGGGCAAGACCACCCTCCTGAAGCACCTCATCGGGCTCCTGAAGCCCACCTCGGGCAGGATACTCCTAAACGGCAGGGACATATGCGGCATGAGCGAAAAGGAGCTCGACGAGATGCGAAAGAAGATAGGGGTGTCCTTTCAGGGCTCGGCCCTCCTTAATTCCATGACCGTGGGCGACAACGTGGCCCTCCCCATACGCGAGCACACGCGGCTCAAGGGATCCACCATAAAGATAATGGTGCGCATGAAGCTCGACCTGGTGGGACTCTCCGGCTTCGAGCACTATTATCCATCGCAGCTTTCGGGGGGCATGAAAAAGAGGGCCAGCATCGCCAGGGCCATCGCCCTGGACCCGGAGATACTCTTTTTCGACGAACCCTCGGCCGGCCTGGACCCGGTGACGGCTGCGGGAATCGACGAGCTCATACTGAAGCTCAACGAGGTGTTCAAGATGACCGTGGTCGTCGTCACCCACGAGCTTCAAAGTATATTTACCATCGCGAAGCATGTTATCATGCTGGACCTCGGCGAGAAGATCTTCGAGGGCAGCCTCGAGGAGCTCAGGGCCTCGGACCACCCGAGGGTGAGGATGTTCCTCGAAAGGCAGCCCGACAGGGAAACTTACTCGCCCGAGGACTACCTGGGCATCATCTCCGGGGATTAGGAGGCGGGGCTTGGCGTTTCCGAGGGACGAACTGAAGGCGGCGGCAATAATCGCGGGCTCGCTCATAACGCTAAGCATCCTCGTCGTCCTCATAGGCGGGACCAGGCTCTTCAAGAACTACGACACGTACTACACCAAGATCTCCAACGCCGCTGGCCTCGAGGTGGGAGCCCAGGTTAGGCTCGGGGGCGTGAGGGCCGGCAGGGTACTGGACATCGTGGCCCCCCAGAAGCCCGGCGACCTCGTCACCATAGTGATAGGCGTGGACAAGGGCACCCCCATCTACAACGGGACCACGGCACGCATATCTCAGGTGGGGTTCGTCGGGGACATCTACCTCCTCCTGTCGGTGAAGAGCACCGGCGCGGGCCGCCTCGAGCCGGGCTCCACGCTGCCGTCCGACGAGCCGGTGGAGTTCTCGGAGCTGATGGGGGGCCTGGATCGCATCTCGGTCCGGCTGGATGTGCTCCTCAGAGACATGGATCGCCTATTCAACGAGAAGAATATAGCAGGCATAGAGAGGCTCGTTGAAAACACCAACTCTGCCATAGTCAACGCCTCTTCGAACCTCGACGAGGTCACCAGGGGGCTTTACGAGACCACGGACAAGATGAGGGAGGTCCTCGACGAGGTGAAACTTCTGGTCCGCGAGGGCCGGGGGGACTTCAACGAAGTCATGGAGAAGGCCACGAAAGACCTCGAAAGGGCCGAAGCGACGCTCGAGGCCGTGGAAGAGACGGCCAGGAAGGTGGGCGACGCCTCGGACGCCGTGGGAGGAGCCGTGGGCAGGCAGGACCAGAACATAGACGAGCTGCTTTCGAACCTCAACAGAACCCTCCGGGACCTCCAGGACCTGCTCCAGGAGCTGAGGCTCAAGCCCTGGAGCGTAATCTACCAGGAAGAAGGGCAAAAGAAGGAGGGGAGGTAAAGTGCGGAGATTCCCGACTCAAGCGGCCGCCTTTATATTGGCGATATTCCTTCTCGGCTGCGGCACCGTGCCGAGGACGAGCATTTACACCATAGACCTGCCCGGGGCCGAAAGGCGCCATCCCGCCGCGGGCGCCCCGGACCTGGCCGTCAAAGTGAGCTCGCCGAGGTATCTCGAGCAGGCCTTCATCGCCCAGCGCACCTCGCCCTACTCGCTGGACATCTCCCTCTACTCCAAGTGGGACATGGCCCCCGACAAGCTCGTCGAATGGGCCTTAAGGGACTCGCTGGCCAAGACCGGGCGGTTCAGGAAGGTCGAGACCTACAACGCCGCCCCCCCGGGCTACCACGACCTCAGCGTTACGCTCAGGAATTTCGAGCTCCTGGACGAAGGGGGAGAATCCTCCGCCCTGTTTTCGATGGAGGTCGTCCTCACCTCCCCCGGTGGCGAGGTGCTCTACAGTGAGGCCTTCTCGAAGAAGGCGGCTCTCGCGGAAAGGAGTTTCAAGGACCTCGCCCGCGAGCTGAGCCTCGCCCTCGAGGAGGCGCTGGAGAGCACCCGCAAAGGCGTCGTCGGGGCCCTGGAAGCCGGCGGCTGAGAGGGCCGTCCCGCGCCCCGCCTTCCTTCTCTACTCTCCCACCACCTGGACGATGACCTCGCGGTTCCGCGGGCGGTTGTCGAAGTCTATGAAGACGATCTGCTGCCAGGTGCCCAGCGATAGCCTGCCGTCCAGGACCGGAACGCTCAGGGAGGGCTTCATGAGGGCCGCCCGGACGTGGCTGAAGCCGTTTCCGTCGCCCCAGCGCTTGTCGTGCTCGTAGGTGATGTTCGAGGGAACCACCCTCTCTATGGCCTTCCTTAGGTCGTTTACCACGCCGGACTCGAACTCTATAGTGCTTATAGAGCCGGTGGAGCCCTTGCAGAAGACCGTGAGGAGGCCCTGCCTTATGCCCGAGCGCTCGAGCACGGAGTTTACCTTCGGGGTGATATCATATGGCAGGGCGTCTGCCCATATCGTTTCAGGCAGGGACTGAGGATGACTTTCACCGACACCCTCTCGTTCGGCACGAGGGGCTTAACTGACATAATCG
>JARRNG010000128.1:0-4795 GCA_037385265.1 Nitrospirota bacterium | reverse complement strand
GGCCCTGCCTTATGCCCGAGCGCTCGAGCACGGAGTTTACCTTCGGGGTGATGTCGATTATGTCAGTTAAGCCCCTCGTGCCGAACGAGAGGGTGTCGGTGAAAGTCATCCTCAGTCCCTGCCTGAAACGATATGGGCAGACGCCCTGTCATATGATATCACGCCGGAGGGCAAACCCAAAAGCTACTTCGCCTCGCCCATGTATTTAAGCCAGTAGGCCGTGCCGATGCCCCAGAGGGCGTTGTAGAACAGGACGAAAAGAGGCGCCAGAGCGCCCAGTTCGAGGCCCATCATGCCCTTGTGGGCCTTCACCGGGAAGACCACGAAGAGCTGCACCGCCGAGGGGCCGAGGCTCCAGAGAAGCCCCCTCGCGAAATGGGAGGCCCTTACGGGAATGAGGAAAAGGGCTCCCCAGATGCCGCCCCAGACGAGGCGGGGGTAAAGCCACCCGGGCGTTAGCGCGGGGGCGATCCTCACGCCCAGGGCCGCGGCCACCCCCGCGGCCCCGAAGGCCCAGACGGCGATGCTGTTCACGAGCCCGCCGAAGGCCCCGGCGGAAAACACCAGGCTGAGCTTCCTTATCGTTCCTTTCATGGCATACACTCTCCCGGGTCGGAAAGAAAATAAAAGAGCACTCCCCCGAAGTGCTCTTTCGCTGCTATATGCGGCCCGGGCTAGCCGAGCCTATCGGTCATCCCTTTCAAAAGCTCCTCTTCCCTCTTCATGGGCTCCTTGAAATCGTGCTTCTCGGTCCTGTAGATCTCGGCCCTGAGGGAGGAGAGGTAGTTTTCAATCACCTTCTTAAGCAACGTCTTTTCCTCGTCGCTGAGCTCAAGTGCCATAGCCATATCACCTCCTTTGATTTAAATGCTACAGCAGAAGAAGGGGACCGTCAAGCGTCGCGCCCCACCGAGGGTGCGTCTTCCGAGGGGGAGGCGCCGGGCTAAGAACACCGCCTCGCGAAACGCCCCTTGCCCTGAGGCCCCGGAGGCTAATCGAAGTCCCGACCGCGGCCCTTGCCCCTGCCTCTGTCTTCGTCTTCCTTCTTCAGTTGCCCGGGGGGATACTTCTTCTCGATTTCCCGCTGGTACTTGTAGGGCTTGTCGGTGTCCATGCCCAGCTCCACGTAGTCGCCCCTTACCTTGACGTTCTGGGGGAGGCTCGACGCCACCTGCCATTGTCCCTCGTAGTAGTAGTAATAGACCTTCCGCTTGAGGTGGTAGTATATCCTTACCTGGGGGTAGTAGTAGTAATGGTTGCTATATTGGTAGTGTTCCCTGTAGCCATAGGCCGGCGCCCACGGAGGCGGTCCCTCCTTCGGGCCGTAGGCAAAGCCGCCGCCACTGTAGTAACCGCCGCATCCCAGGGTGGAAAGGAACATGCCCAGGGAAAATATTAGTGCCAGAAGCAATCCAATCTTCCGCCTCATGCGAGTGTCTCCTTTATCGCGAAATTTTTCCGCCAAGCTAACTTCTTTATATTACACGTTCCCCGAAATGTCAATCGGCCGGCCCGCGCGCTCCTCCTCTCAGAGCCCTTCGGGGAGGGCCTGGAACTCGATGACCTTCTCGGTTATGGTTCCTCCGGGATTTCCGGTGACGTTCACCGTGCGGAACCCGCCCCTTCAATTCGCTCCCCCGGAATGGTAAAATCACCTGTAGCGCCAGAGAAAACCCAGGAGGAACGCAATGAAAAAGAGAAACATCTTTCTTGTCGGCACGATACTCATAATAGGCATCATCGTCGGAATTGCCCTCACGGCGAGGTTCCGGGTCCAGGAGATAAGCCTCGCCGAAAAGACCGGCATATCCGACGAAACGCTCGAATTCCTGGGTAAGCTCAACGCCTCGCTCACCGAGGTGGTGGAGGCCGTAAAGCCCTCCGTCGTCAACGTCTCCACGACCAAGACCGTGAAGAACCCCCTCCAGGACCTCTTCGACCACCCGTTTTTCGATAAGTTCTTCGGCGAGCAGTTCGGAGGCCAACAGCCCAAGGAATTCCAAACCTCCTCCCTCGGCTCGGGAGTCATCGTAAGCCCCGACGGCTACATCCTGACGAACAACCACGTCATAGAGGACGCCGAGGAGATAACGGTCACGCTCTCCGACGAGAGGACTCTGAAGGGAAAGGTGGTGGGCGCGGACCCGAAGACCGACCTGGCGGTCATAAAGATAGATGCCGAGGGCCTGCCGGCGGCCAAGTTCGGCTCATCGAGCGACCTGAAGGTCGGGGAGGTCGTGATAGCCATCGGCGTTCCCTTCGGCCTGAGCCAGACCACCACCATGGGCATAGTGAGCGCCGTGGGGAGGTCCAACGTGGGCATCGCCGAGTATGAGGACTTCATCCAGACCGACGCCGCCATAAACCCCGGCAACTCCGGGGGCGCGATGGTGAACATAAGGGGCGAACTCGTGGGGATAAACACCGCCATCTTCTCCACGAGCGGAGGATATATGGGCATCGGCTTCGCCATCCCCGCGGACATGGCCAAGTCGGTCTTCCAGAGCATCCTGAAGTACGGCAAGGTCATCAGGGGCTGGCTCGGGGTCACGATACAGAGCCTCACGCCCGAGCTGGCCGAGCAGTTCGGGATCAAGGACAAAAAGGGCGCCGTGGTCACCGAAGTCCTCGAGGACAGCCCCGCCCAAAAGGGCGGCCTCAAGCGGGGGGACGTCGTCGTGGAATTCGCGGGCAAGGCAGTCGACAGTTCCGTGGCCCTCAAGAACATGGCGGCGGAGACCCCGCCCGGAACGAAGGTGGAGATAAAGGTCTTCCGCGACGGCAAGGAAAAGGTGCTGAAAGTCACCCTGGGCGAGTACCCCGAGAAGCTCGCGGCGGCGGGGGGAGGCGGCTTTGAAAACGCCCTAAAAGGGGTGGACGTCCGCGAGATCACCCCGGAGATAAGGGATGCCCTCGACATACCCGACAGCATAAACGGTGTGGTAGTGGCCGGGGTCGCGCCCGACAGCCCCGCCCGGGGCGCCATAGCCCAGAACGACGTCATCAGGGAGATAAACAGGAAGGAAATACAAGGCCTCGACGACTACAGGGCGGTGGCCTCGCAGATAGGGCCGCGCGACAGCGTCCTCCTCCTGGTTTACAGGCAGGGGAGGAACCTGTACCTGACGATAAGGCCCTGAGGGCGGCGGCGCGCCCCGGGAGGCTACCACTCCATGGTCTCCAGGTGCTCGCGGAGCTGGGACATGGTGCGGAACTTCCCCAGTATGAGGGAGCGCTTCAGGCCCGAGCAGATGTAGCGCACGGCCTCGGGCTGCCTGCGGTAGAGCCTCTGGCCCCCCAGGGAGTCGTAGAATATCCTTATCAGGTCCAGTATGTCCTGCTGCTTGTTCTCGCTCCTGGGGCCGTGCCACTGGTAGAGGTCCAGGAGCTTGACGTCGAAGGTCAGGCCGTAGCGGCTCACTATGACGTTTTCGGCGTGCAGGTCCCCGTGGTATTCGTTCTGGAGGTGTATCTGCTCTATGCCCCTGGCCAGGGCGTAGAGGAGGTGCACGCCCTCGAAGGGGCTCAGCCTCCGGCCCGGCAGCATCGCCAGAAACTCCGAAAGCAGCTCCCCCTCCACGTACCCCGTGCGGACCTCCACTATCTTGTAGACCTCGCCCTCCCAGCCCGAGCCCAGGCGGGAGACGACCTCGTACTTGCCCACGAGCTTCCTGCCCGGATCGAGGTCGAAGGCCTCTATGACGTGCTTAACCTTGGCTCCCACGGCGGTTCCAATTCAAATTATACATGAAAAGGGATGCCGGCCCGCCAGGGCGGGAAACTCACACCCTCACCCTGAGCATGGGGATGTGGGCACGTCATTCCATATACGACCGTCCAAAAGCCTTCCACTTGCCGATTTCTTGTATCCGCCCCACTGCTTAAAAAAGAAGGGTATGTCGTCCTTTAAGCAACGATCTCTTACGGCACGAACCCACTCGGGCTTCATACCCCTACTCCTCGGGCCTGATTCTCCACCTACAATAACCCAGTCGATTCCTTGGGTCGGCAACTGAGAAATAGGAGTTAAAAAAGGCTCCATGGAAAGATATCTTACGGCTGCAGGCACTTGCTGTAGATGGGAAATCCGGTATGTATATTTCTGAGATTCAACCGTTACGCCCATCCACACATTACGATGCCAGGTAAGTTTTGGAGCAAGCTCAACGAGGCGCTCTGACCTCTTAGTTAATATCTGGTAAATATGCCAATCGGCTTGCCCCATAGACTTAAAGACTTTCCGAATAAAAGAAAGCGGCACCTTCTCATGAAAGAGGTCACTCATGGAGTTAACAAATATGGTCCTTGGCTTCTTCCATTTTAATGGCACCTCAACCAAATCATGATGCAAGGTTACGTTGAAACCGTTTTCATATCGCTTGTTTCCCATCGCCTTTAAACGACGAGCCATTCGCTCCGCATAGCAGTTCATACACCCATCGCTAATCTTGGAGCATCCCGTTACAGGATTCCAAGTTGATTCAGTCCATTCTATTTTTGAATAACTACTCATTGATTTTTCCTATATTGAATCATTGCTCCAGTCGTTACAGTATTTTTGCGTTGCCTTTCCTTTCTCTTTATTTTAATACATTTGTCTTCTTCAAGCTTCATGAGGGCTTCCTTAATTGTTTTCGAAATCCCATTTGTGTACGCATAAGCCCAAGCTTCAAGCTCAGAATATTCAATCTTGTCAGGATATATTTCTTCACAATGTTGTTTTATCATTTCACGTAAACTTATCTTGTTTGGGTCTTCAAAAAAACCTAATTGGGTTGTTATACCAATTGCTTCA
>JARRNG010000127.1:0-3855 GCA_037385265.1 Nitrospirota bacterium | reverse complement strand
CATAGGGGCCAGAGATGAAGGCGGCCTTGGCGTCCGCCGAACGCAGGACGGCCTTGAGGGCCCCAGGAAGCCCCAGCGATTTGGTGATGAGGTTCCTGAGCTCCGGATACAGGGGGGATTTGGTGTTGGCCTGGAAATACTTCAGGTTGGCGACCCTCTCGCTCTTGACGATCTCCATGCGCTCGAGGTTGTCGAGTTCGCGTTTGACGCCCGAGGGGTTCTTTCGAAGCAGTTTGGCTATCTCCCTGACATAGAATCTTTCGCCTGGGCTGTTCAGTAGCAGCGACAGCACGTCTGCCCTGATTGATGATGAGAATAATTTGTTCAGCATCATCTTATTCAACAAGTTATAACACAAAGGATTAGCTTTGTCAACAGAAAAGAGTAATTTTAAAACGAAAGAGCATAAAAGTTGAACGATGCCATTTTGGGAACGTTCGTTCAGATTTTATGCTCTGCTCTTCCGGGGCGAGAGCATCTTCCTGACGGCTGCCAGGTTCGCGGCATCGTCCGATTCGCTCTTCTTGGGGGTCTCGAGGATGATGGGCGTCCGGGCAAACGGCTTGTGGCGGATGAAACGCTCCAGGGCACGCGCGCCTATCTTTCCCCGGCCGATGTGTTCGTGCCTGTCCCTGCGGGAGCCGGCCTCCCCCTTGGAGTCGTTCAGGTGGATGAGCTTGAGCATGCCGAGCCCCACACGACTTTCGATGTCGTCGGAGAGGCTCCGCAGGCCACGGGAAGACCTGAGGTCGTACCCCGCCGCGAAGGCGTGGCAGGAATCGAGGCATATGCCTGAGACGAGGCCGCCTGAGCCCTCCATTATCGCGGCGAGCGATTGGATGTCCGAGCCGGCGTCGCCTCGCCTTCCGGCGGTGTTTTCCAGAAGAAGGCCCGCTCCGCCCGTCCTGCCCTTAAGGGCGCTCCTGATGCTACTTGATGCCCTCCGCCTGCCTTCGTCGTCGCGGGCGCCGCCCACGTGAAGAACCACGTAGTCGATTCCGAGTTCGTCGGCCAATTCCATCTCGGTGGCAAGTAGGCCCTGGGACTTCCTCCTGAGCCCTTCGTCAGTCGACGCTATATTAATAAGGTACGAGGCGTGGGAGAAGACTGGATCGAGGCCGAGCTCCCTTCTCAGGGCGGTGAAGTGATCCTTCTCCCTCTCCGAGAGCGGAGCGGTGGCCCAGGCCCTGGGGTTGTGGGTGAATATCTGGAGCGTGTTGCAGCCGAGGGCGTGCGCCCGGAGCAGGCCCAAATGCAGGCCGCCGGCGATAGAAGTATGCACTCCAAGCCTCCTCATGGCTCCTCCAATAAGACTACAGCACGCGGGCCGGCGCCCGCAAACCGGAGGCCCGGCTATACATAATATGTATCTACGTTCTAAAATATTATTGACAAAGGACTTCGGAAGGAGCTCAAGGAGATGTGCGAGACGAATGCGTTTCTGTTAGGTGACGGCGGCGCCGAGGAGCCTATCCTCGACAACGTCGACATAGTCAGGCCCGAGGACGGCAGGGTCTACATGAGAAACCTCTTCGGCGAGGAAAAGGTCGTGGAGGGCAGCATAAGGGAGATATCCCTTTCCAGACACCGCATAGTGCTCGAAAAGAGAAAGTGAGCGACTGGCGCCTCATACGCTCCGGCCCCGCGGGCGCTTTCGAAAACATGGCCGTGGACGAGGCCCTGGCCCTGGGGGCCGAGCGGCCGGTCTTCAGGCTCTACCGGTGGGCCATTCCTTCGGTGAGCATAGGGTGTTTCCAGAGGGCCGGGGACGTAAGCCAGGAATACCTCGCCCGAAGGGGCATTCCCCTGGTCCGAAGGGTCACGGGCGGCCGGGGCATACTCCACGGTCTGGACCTGACTTACAGCCTTTCCGCGCCCTCCGCAGGCGTCTTCGCCGGCGGCCTCAGGGACTGCTATGCCCTCGTCGGCGGAGCCCTGGCGCGTGCGCTTCGCAGTCTTGGGCTTGAGCCCGAAACCGCGCGCTCCCCGAAGCCCAGGGGGAGGGCGCGGAGCCCTCTTTGTTTCGAGTCCGTTTCCTTCGGCGAGATAAAGGTCGGGGGCCGAAAGGTTGTGGGCTCGGCCCAGAAGCGGTGGCCCGGGAGGTTCATGCAGCAGGGCTCGTTGCCCCTTTCGATAGACTACGAGGAGCTTGCGAGGGTCTTCGGCGATGGGGCCTCCGAGGCGCGGGCCTCCATGGCCGGGCTTGGGGAGATAGAGCCGTCCCTGGACATCGAGGACCTGGAGCTCGCCCTCGTAGACGCCTTCGAGGAGACTTTCGGGATAAGGTTCGACGCCTCTTACCTGACGCCTGGGGAGGAGGCCATTGCGGAGGAGCTCATGACCAGATACTGCTCTCCGGATTGGAACCTCAGGAGGCAGACGCCCTCCCGGGCACAGGCGCAGGACTCCGCCGCGTCCCGGCCTTGACGCCCCCTTGGCCGATTGACCGCCCCCCTTGGCGGTAACTATAATAGCTTCTCATGGAGCGCGAGGTGATAGGACCGTGAAAGCCACCGGCAAATGGAAGGTCCTCAGGTACAAGGGGGGCGAGTCCAGCGAGTTCGAGGACACCGTGGCCCAGGAAAAGAGGGTCCGGATATCCATTAACGGCCGGGAGGTCCTCCGCATCTACTGCACCCCCCTGCAGATCAGGGAACTCGCCGTGGGGTTGATAATGACCGAGGGCATCGCCGAGGGTCTCTGCACCGAGCGCATGAGCATCCTCTACGGCGAGGAGATAGAGGTGGACGTCCCCGCCGAGGGAGAGGTGAGGGCGGGCGGGGCCTCGATAACCTCCGGCTGCGTGGGCGGCGTCACCTTCAAAAAGGACCTCACCGACACGGCGAAGGGCGAGAGGACCACGGTTACGCCTTCGGCGGTAACCGGGCTTTTCAGGAAGTTCCACAGGCGCTCCTCCCTTTACGAGCTGACGGGCTGCGTTCACAGCGCCGCCCTCTCAGACGGCGAGGGCATAGTCTGCTTCGCCGAGGACATCGGAAGGCACAGCGCCGTGGACAAGGTCCTTGGGAGCGCGGTGCTCGAGGGCATCGACCCCAGGGGCATGATAATGTTGGCCAGCGGAAGGCTCTCTTCCGAGATAGTGGCTAAATGCGCCCGCTGGGCCGTGCCCATAGTGGTCTCCAGGACGGCGCCCACGGCGCTGGCCCTGGAGATAGCCGCCCGGACGGGGGTCACCGTGGTGGGTTTCGTAAGGGGCGACAGGATGAACGTCTACACGCACCCCGAAAGGATAACCGCCGGCTGACCGATCCGGCCTGCCGCCCCGCGCCGAACCCTTCTCAGTTGCCCTTGACAAAATCCCGGCAGGCGATAGAATTGTCTTATGCAACAACAACACTGTCGCTTGGGAGGTGCAAGATGAAGAGCCTTATTACGGTGCTGCTGGCGGTCGCGCTCCTTCTTGGGGCCGCCGCGGTCGGCCATGCCATACACGAGACCATCCCGTCCGAGACCCAGGCCACCATGCCCGGGGCGGACGCCGTGAAGCTTTACGAGTATATCACTAGATATGAACCCTACGAAAAGTGGAGCCTCTGGCCCGGCAAGGGGAGGCTCTACGAGGGGACCGAGCCCCACGGCGCGCTGCTTACAACGTACGTGAACGATACTGCTCTGGGCGCGATAAGGGAGATGGCAAGCGAGCTTCCCGAGGGCTCAATAATCGCCAAGGAGAACTACACCCAGGACAAGGAGTTCGTGGCCCTGACCGTGATGTACAAGATCGAGGGCTATAACCCCGAGGGCGGAGACTGGTTCTGGGCGAAGTACGGTCCCAAGGGAGACGTGCAGGCTTCGGGCATGGTGGAGGGCTGCCTGAAATGCCACGGAAAGGTC
>JARRNG010000126.1:0-3865 GCA_037385265.1 Nitrospirota bacterium | reverse complement strand
GCCTCAGCGCCCCTTCTTTCTTTCTATCCGGCCGAGTATGACCCTCATTATCTGCCTGTAGAGCTCGTCCCTGAGAACCACGTCCTCCACGCCGGTGTCGACGTTGGGGTTGTCGTTGACCTCTATTACGTGGACGTCCTTGCCCGACTGCTTCAGGTCCACCCCGTAGAAGCCGTCGCCAATGAGGTTGGCCGCCTTGAGGGCCGTGCGCACGATGGCCTTCGGGGCGTCGTCCACGGGCACGGCCTCGGACATCCCCTCTCCAGTCTTGAGCCCCTCGGTGTCCCGCTTGATTATCTGCCAGTGTCCCCCGGCCATATAGTACTTGCAGACGAAAAGGACCCTCCGGTCGAAAATCCCCACCCGCCAGTCGTATTCCGTGGGCACAAACTTCTGCGCGATTATGAGGTCAGACCTCTCCAGCATGACCCTCACGTGCGACGCCAGCTCCTCCCTGCTCTCGACTTTCACTACGCCCTGGGAAAAGGAGCTGTCTGGCCTCTTCAGGATAAGGGGAAACCCCAGGAGCCCCGCGGCGTTCTCGGCGTTCTCCCTTTGCAGTATTACCGTGTCTGGAACGGGGATCCTGTTCTTCATGAGGAGCTCGGCCAGAAAGACCTTGTTGGTGCATTTGAGGATGGACTCCGGGTCGTCCACCACCACAAGCCCCTCGGCCGCGGCCCGCCGGGCGAAGCGGTAGGTGTGGTGGTTTACGTTCGTGGTCTCCCTTATGAAGAGGGCGTCGAACTCCGCGAGCCTCGCGTAGTCCTCCTTCTCTATCAGCTCCGTCTCCATGCCCAGGGCCTCGGCGGCCTTGACGAACTTCCTGAGGGCCTTCGGCTCCGAGGGGGGTTCCTTCTCCTCGGGGTTACGGAGGATGGCCAGGTCATACCTGAAGGCGGCCGCCCTCCTGCGCCTGGGCGCGGCGCGGGAGAAGAACTCCTTTGCCACTTCCAGCACGAAGGACCTGTGCTCGTCGGGGATCTCGCTTGCCGCAATGGGGCCGATGCTCTTGAGGAACCAGTGCCCCTTCTTCCTCCTTTCGAACTGGGCCCTGAGGAAGGGCAGCGGGAAGAGCTTGAACAGGTGCTGGCTCAGCGGGTCGTGCCTCTTTGCGAGGTTGTGGCCGAAATATATGCTCAGGACGAACTCCTGCGACTGGATGGGGGCCATGCTCTTCTGTATGAGGGCGTCGAGCTCTTCCGAGGCCACCCGGATTATGCTGTG
The DNA here is from genome assembly GCA_037385265.1 of Nitrospirota bacterium. GTDB lineage: Bacteria > Nitrospirota > Thermodesulfovibrionia > Thermodesulfovibrionales > JdFR-86 > JARRNG01. Next base: position 2,638 of record JARRNG010000126.1, on the reverse strand, counting down.
GGTCTTCATGTCCTGGATGGCGATAACGTCGGGGAAGGGCTTGTGCCCCCTCGCCGAGGCCAGGAGCGAAACGTAGTAGCCCAGGCTCTGGTAGCGGTAGGAGCGGCAGAGGTTGAAGACCTTGGCGCTACCGAGCTCGGAGTAGCCGGGGTCGGTGATGTACTCTCTGGCGGCCACCACGTCGGCTCCCTCGAAGTGAAGGGGCCAGTCCCTGGGGGAATCAACGACTATCAGGATTCGCATTCAGTGCCGCTTTCTCCTCTTGTCGGGGCTTATTATGAGCAGGTTGGCGTCGTAGGTCAGCACGCCCAGGAGTATGGCGCAGAGCACCCTGTCGATGCTTATCTCGTAATAGTGGCTCTCCGAAAGCGGATTGGGCGTCAAGGGGTCGGCCACAGAGACGTTCCGCGTCATCTTGTCATAGCCCGAGAGGGCCACGAAGTGGCCCGCCGCCTCGCCCTTTACGTCATCCCAGTCCGCCTCCGGCCCGTACTCCCGCGGGCTCTTGTAAAGGTACGTGGAGCTGAGCCCGGCGAGAACGGGAATCCCCCTGTTGAGGTATTTCCTTATGAGGGCTGTAGTGAGATCCTCGCAGCGGAGCTCGCCGCCCAGCTCGAGAAAGTCCAGGTACCCCTTCGTGGCCGTGTGGAGCTTCGGCTTGTCCTTCGCCTCCATCTGCTCGAGGAGCTTCCCGCGGATGTCGACGCCGTCGACAAACCAGGTTGGGTCGAAGACCGCGAGGTTGTATGTGTATATCCTGGCGGCGTAACCCCGCCTGAGGGCGTGGCAGGCGAGAAACACCTCCAGGGTCCCGCCGCCCTCCAGGCTCTTTACCCCGCTTACGACCCGGCCCAGGGATATGTCGTCCCCGTAGAAATTGTATACCGCCTGGAGGCATGCCGGACCGCAGGTGGTCTCGTCGGGCTGCGGAAGTATCTCGAGGTGTAGCCTGCTCTCCATAATGCCGTCTCTCTTGCCTATAGCCATCCGCCTACTTCACGAACCGGTAACCCAGGAGCGCATATATGAGCCTGGCCGCCAGGAAGTCCGGCGCCTTGTTGTCCGCGGGACAGAGCTCCACGACGTCGAAGCCCAGGACTGTCTTCTCCCGCGCCACCGCCCTAAGCAGGTCGAGCACCTGGTACCAGCCCAGCCCGCCGGGCTCCGGCGTGCCTGTGGAAGGCATTATCCCGGGGTCGAAGACGTCGAGGTCTATGGTTACGTAGACCTCGCCCGTAAGCTTCCTCACGGCGTCCTCCACCCAGCCCGCCCGCCTTTGTATGTCGTGGGCGAAGAAGACCCTGGAGGGGTCGAGCCCCTCCATCTCCGCGGAGTCCATGCTGCGGATGCCGACGGAGACAATCTCCTTCGTAAGCTCCTCCACCCGGGCCATCACGCAGGCGTGGCTCAATCTGTCCCCGTGGTATTCTTCCCTCGTGTCGGCGTGGGCGTCCAGATGGAGAACGCTCAAGCCGGGATGGCGCTCATGAAATGCCTTAATCACGCCGAGGGAGACCGTGTGCTCCCCGCCCAGGGCGACGACAAACTTCCCGTCATCGAGGAGCTCCGACACCCTGAGGCGGGTCTTTTCCACCATCTCCGGAGCGGCGGGGGCCACTACGGGCTGGCAGGTGAAGATGCCCCGCCTGTAGGGCTCGGTCCCCGTCTCGATGTCGTAGAGCTCCATGTTCGCCGAGGCCTCAATTATGGCTTCGGGGCCTTTTTCGGAGCCCCGCATCCAAGTGCTCGACACCTCGAAAGGCAGGGGCAGAATCGCGATTCTCGCACTTTCGTAGCCGGAGAATTCGGAAGGCAGGTCGCCGAAATTAGACATGTGCGGAGTTCACCTACTCTATAACGAATACCGCCGCCGAGATCACCGTGGTCCAGAGCTTGCCCGACTTGTGCCCCTCGGCGGACTGGCAGATGTGCTTCGTCACGAATATGTTTCCGCTCGCCCTGTAGACCTGTTTCCGGGTGTCCCAGGCCTCTTCGGAGTCAAAGGGGATTCCCAGCGTGGTGGCAAGCATCGTCGCCGCCAGGTCCTCGGCATAGTCGCCCGACACCTTTGCCGTCTCGCCGTGGGCATGGTGCTCCGAGAGGTAGCCGTAGCGCTCCTTTTCCTTCGGCACGGCTACGCCGATGGCGGCTGATATGAGGCGGTTGGGCTCGTTGGTGTCGCTCCTGGCCATCACGCAGAAAGTTATCTGACCGGGGCCGAGCGACTTCAGGCCCTCGGCCCTCGACACCGTCTTGCACTGGGGGGGCAGTATGCTCGATACGTATACGAGGTTCTGCTTTTCGATTCCCGCCTTCCTGAGGGCCGCCTCGAAAGAGGCGAGCCTGTCCTTGTGCACGCCCACGCCCTTGGTGAAAAAGACCTTCTTCGGAGTCATTATCATCTTTTCTTTGTCTTCCCCCTCTCCAGGATTGAATTGAAGTCTCTGGGCTTCCGCTTCTTCCAGCTGCCCTTGTGATAGGCATAGCTTGCCAGGAGAGGAAAGGCTACGGTGGCCTCCGAGAAGACGAGCTGCTCGGCGCCCTTGTCCACCTTGCCCCAGGAGTGCGCCTCCTTGAGGGTGGAGCCCGAAAGCCCCCCGTCCCTCTCGACGGCCACCGTTATCTGCACGGCGTACTT
>JARRNG010000125.1:0-3870 GCA_037385265.1 Nitrospirota bacterium | reverse complement strand
CCACGACGGGGTAGTCCTTGAAGGCCTCCTTCATCCGCTCTGCCACCTGGAACTTCTTCTCGTCGGGGCACTCTATCCTTATCTCCGGCGTGGAGACCATCTCGGGGACTCCCCGGAGGAGCTTCTTCACCGAATAGGGCTCGCCCGAGCGCTTCATTATCTCCGCCAGCCTGAGCCCCGCGTAGATGGCGTCGTCGTAGCCCAGGTAGCGGTGCGAAAAGAAGATGTGCCCGCTCATCTCCCCGGCCAGGAGAGCGCCCTCGTCCTTCATCTTCTTCTTTATGAGGGAGTGGCCCGTCTTCCACATGATGGCGTTTCCGCCGTGGGCTTTTATGTCGTCGTAGAGGGTCTGCGAGCACTTGACCTCGCCGATGATGGTTGCGCCGGGGTTGTCCTTCAGGATGTCGCGGGCGAAGATTATCATGAGCCTGTCGCCCCAGACCACGTCGCCGTCCTCGTCCACCACGCCTATCCTGTCGGAGTCGCCGTCGTAGCCTATGCCCACGTGGGCGCGCTTCTCCTTGACCGTGGCTATGAGGTCCCTGAGGTTTTCGAGCACCACGGGGTCGGGGTGGTGGTTGGGGAAATTTCCGTCGGGCTCGCTGTAGAGCTCCGTCACCTCGGCCCCCAGGTCCCTCATGAGCCCCGGGCCCACGATGCCGCCCGTGCCGTTTCCGGAGTCCACCACCACGCGGAGGCCGCCGAAGCCGGGGCGGCTGAACCTCTCCTTCATGTACTCCAGGTAGTCGGGTATTATCTCGTGCCTCTCCGACGCGGCCGAGCCGCTGGTCCTGCGGCCGCTCTCGATAATCTTCCTTATCTCCTGTATCTCCTCGCCGTGGAGCGTCTCCTTGCCCACGCTGAGCTTGAGGCCGTTGAACTCAGGGGGGTTGTGGCTTCCCGTTATCATGATGCCGCCCTGAACGTCCAGCTGGTGGAGCGAGAAGTACTGGAGCGGGGTGGGGCACATGCCGATGTCCACGACGCCCACGCCGCTTGAGTTGAGGGCGCCCTTGAGGGTCTCGAGTATCTCCGGCGAGCTCTTCCTCGCGTCGTAGCCTATGCTGACCTTAAGCGTCCCGCCCCCGGTCCTGTCCTTAAGATAGACCGCGAAGGCCCTCCCTATGGCGTCCACCGCCTCGATAGTGAGGTCCTTGCCCCAGACCCCCCTTATGTCGTACTGCCGGAATATCCTTGGCTCTACCATGATACCTCCAGAGAAAAGAAATAGGCTTCAAGGGTCCAAGGGCCAAAGGGTCCAAGGATTCAAGGGGAAAGAATATTTCGCTTGGGCCCTCGACCCCTTGAACCCTTAAAGGATATCACATATCGGGGTTGAATATGAGGTTGTCGGGCTCGGTGGTCCGCCAGATGGTGGGGGCCACCTCCTTGGGCTCGGTGCCCTCCTTGAAGTACTCCAGGAGGGGGTTGTCGGTCCAGCGGTTGGCGAGGAGGCCGGTCTCCCGGTCTATGAGGCGGGTGGTGATGCCCTCGGGCACGGGAAACTCCCTGGGCTCGTAGTTGGCAGAGACGGTCTTCATGAAATCCACCCATATGGGCGCCGCGGCCTTGGAGCCCGTCTCGTCCTTCCCCAGGGGGGACATGTCGTCGTAGCCTACCCAGACGCCCGCCATCATGTCCATCGTGTAGCCCAGGAACCAGGCGTCCCTGTACTCGTTAGTGGTGCCGGTCTTGCCCGCCACGGGCCTCCCGAGGGCCCTGGCCCTCCAGCCCGTGCCGTGGCTGACCACGTCCTGGAGCATGGAGTTCATCAGAAACGCCGTCTGCTCGTCCAGGACCCGCTTGCCCTGGGGCTCGTTGTTCTCCACCACGCTTCCACGGCGGTCGATGACATACTTTATGCCTATGGGCTTCATCTCCACGCCGCCGTTGGCGAAGACCCCGTAGGCCGACGTGAGGTCCAGGGGGGTCACGGTCATCGTGCCCAGGGATATGGTGAGGTTCCGGGGCAGGTCGTCCTTTATGCCCATGGCCTTGGCCAGGGCGATGACGTTGCGGTAGCCCACCTTGTCCACGAGCTTCACGCTCACCACGTTGCGGGAAAAGGCCAGGGCCTCGCGCAGCCTGGTGGGCCCGTGGTATTCGCCGTCGTAGTTCTCCGGCACCCAGAAGTCCTCGGGGTTGAAGTCCGGGTCCTCCAGGGGGTTATAGTCGGGGTCGGGGTTGGGCGCCGGGCCGTCGAGGGTCTTCTGGAAGGCCACGAAGTCGTCGTCTATCACGCTGGCGGGGGTGAAGCCGTTTTCAAGCGCCGTGGCGAAGACGATGGGCTTGAAGGCCGAACCGGGCTGCCGCCTGGCGTAGAGGGCGCGGTTGAACTCGCTCCTCGTATAGTCGTAGCCCCCCACGATGGCCCTTATGAATCCCGTGCCGGGCTCCATGGCCACCAGGGCGCCCTGCACCTCCGGCACCTGTTCGAGGGCGAAGACGCCCTTTCCGCCTTTCGTGGACTTCACGAGGACGTTTATCACGTCGCCGGGCTTAAGTATCTTATCCAGGGAGAAGTTCCTCACCTCCCTAGTCTCCTTCTTCTTCGCGTCCCACGACATCCGGGCCCACTGCGCGTCCTCCACCGAGAGCTTCCCCAGGAGGCCCTGGGCCTTGACGAGCGCCTCCTTCCTGTTCACCTTGAGCACGAGCCCCTGGACCACGGAGCCCACGTCGGGCGGAATGCTCCTGAAAGAGCCCTTGGCCCCGAGCTCCTCCTCCACGTCTATCTCCCTGTGCTCCACGGGCCCCCTGAAGCCGCGGCGCTTGTCCAGGGCCCTGAGGCCCTCCTGGAGGGAGCGGTGGGCCGCGAGCTGGGCCCGCCGGTTCATCGTGGTGTAGACCTTCATGCCCCCCTTATAGACCGCGTCGACGCCGTAGCGGTCCTCCAGGTACGCGCGCACGTACTCTATGAAATAGTTGTTCGCCTCCCAGCCCGACCTGGCGGTGGAAAGGTATATGGGCGCCTGGACGGCCTCTACCCTCTGCTTCCTGTTTATGAAGCCCTCCTCCTCCATCCTGGCCAGCACCACCCGCTGCCTGGTCTTGGCCCTTTCGAAGCTGTTGAAGGGCGAATAGGAGTTCGGGGCCTTCAGGAGCCCCGCGAGCAGGGCGGCCTCGGGCAGGGTTATGTCCGAGACGGACTTGCCGAAGTAGGTCCTCGCCGCCATCTCCGCGCCGTAGGCCCCGTGGCCGAAGTAGACCCTGTTGAGGTAGAGCTCCAGGATCTCCCCCTTCGAGAGGTTCTTCTCTATCCGGGTGGCCAGGACGGCCTCCCTGAGCTTCCGCTTGATGGTCTTTTCCGGCGTCAGGAAGGTTATCTTCGCGAGCTGCTGCGTTATGGTGCTGGCCCCCTCCTTGAGGTGGCGCTCCATTATGTCCTTCGTGGCGGCCCTCACGATGGCCATGTAGTCGAGGCCCTCGTGCCTCCAGAAGTTCGAGTCCTCCACAGCCACCACGGCGTCGATGAGCTCCTGGGGCATCTCGCCCAGGGGCACGTATATGCCCTTCTGGACCTTGAGCTCACCTATGAGGGTATCGTCATCGGCGTATATCTTGGTGCTCGGCGGCATCCTCTGCTGCTTGAGCTCCTCGATGGAGGGCACCGTCCGGACGAAGGCGAAGAACCCGCCCGCGGCAAGCCCCACGAAGAGCGGCAGGGCTATCACCAGGGAGACGAGGATTATGGTCTTTTTAACTCTCATACGAAAAGTCTTCTTCCTTCCGCGCCCCTTGCCCCGTTTCTTCCTGCCCTTCCTGCCTGCCATCAGGCAAAGGGTCCTATGGGTGTCGGTATTCTGACTGCTTCCTCCGGTTCTCTCAAGGCGCGCTACACAATTATATCAGTTATAAAAGCACTATAAC
>JARRNG010000124.1:0-8597 GCA_037385265.1 Nitrospirota bacterium | reverse complement strand
CACCTTAGTTATAGCGGCCGTCAGGGTCGTCTTGCCGTGGTCCACGTGGCCAATCGTCCCCACGTTCACATGCGGCTTCGTCCTCTCGAATTTCGCCTTAGCCATTTCCGAGTCCTCCTATTCCCCTTTCACTTTAGCAATGATTTTGTCGGCTATCTGCTTAGGAACCTCTTCGTACCTGGCAAATTGCATCGTGTAGGTGGCCCTGCCCTGGGTCTTGGACCTCAGGTCCGTGGCATATCCGAACATCTCGCTCAGGGGGACGGTGGCCTTTATAACCTGGACCGCGCCCCTCCTGGTCATCTCCTGTATCTTGCCCCTCCTGGCGTTGAGGTCCCCTATGACGTCGCCCATGTACTCCTCGGGCGTGACGACCTCCACGTTCATCACGGGCTCCAGGAGGACCGGGGAGGCTTTCCTGCTGGCCTCCTTGAAGGCCATGGAGCCGGCTATCTTGAATGCCATCTCCGAGGAGTCCACCTCGTGGAAGGAGCCGTCGTGGAGGATGGCCCTGACGTCCACGACCGGGTAGCCGGCCAGCACCCCAGAGTCCATCGCCTCCTTGATGCCCTTCTCCACGGGGGTTATGAACTCGCGGGGGATGGCGCCGCCCACTATCTTGTTTTCGAAGGCGAAGCCCTTGCCCGGCTCCCCGGGGCCTATCTCCAGGACCACGTGGCCGTACTGGCCGCGGCCTCCGCTCTGCCTGATGAACCTGCCCTCGGCCTTCGAGGCGTTCCTGACGGTCTCGCGGTAGGCCACCTGGGGCCTGCCCACGGTGCCGCCCACCTTGAACTCCCTGAGGAGCCTGTCCACGATTATCTCCAGATGGAGCTCGCCCATGCCGGAGATTATGGTCTGGCCGGTCTCCTCGTCCACGGTGACCCTGAAGGTGGGGTCCTCCTGGGCGAGCTTGGCCAGGGCCTGGGAGAGCTTTTCCTGGTCCGCCTTCGTCTTGGGCTCTATGGCGACGGAGATGACGGGCTCGGGGAACACCATCGACTCAAGGAGCACGGGGGACTTCATGTCGCAGAGGGTGTCGCCCGTGAGGGTGTTCTTGAGCCCCACGGCGGCCGCGATGTCGCCGGCGCGCACCTCCTTTAGCTCCTCGCGCTTGTTTGAGTGCATCTTGAGGAGCCTGCCCACGCGCTCCTTTGTCCCCTTGGTGGAGTTAAGAACCGTGGAGCCGGCGGCGAGCACGCCCGAATAGACCCTTATGTAGGTGAGCTGCCCCACGAAGGGGTCGGCCACGACCTTGAAGGCCAGGGCGCTGAAGGGCTCGTCGTCCCGGGCGGGCCTCGTTATCTTCTTCCCGTTGCCCGGGGCGGTGCCCTCCACGGGCAGCACCTCGGTGGGGGAGGGCAGGTAGTCCACGATGGCGTCCAGGAGCTGCTGGACGCCCTTGTTCTTGAAGGCCGTGCCGCAGATGACCGGGGTGAGCTTGAGGCCTATGGTGCCCCTCCTCAGGGCCCCCTTGATGTCCGCCTCCGCTATCTCCTCGCCTCCCAGGTATTTTTCCATTATGCCGTCGTCTATGTCGGCGAGGAACTCTATCATCTTCTCCCTCTGCGCCTTCGCCTCCCCGGCGTATTCCGCGGGTATGTCGCGGACCTCGTAGTCCGCCCCGAGAGTCTCGTCCTTATAAAGGATGGCCTTCATCGAAACCAGGTCTATGGGGCCCATGAACTTGTCCTCGGCCCCCATGGGCAGCTGCACCGGCACGGCCTTGGCCCCCAGGCGGTCCTTCATGCTCTTTACGCTGGCGGCGAAATCCGCACCCACCCTGTCCATCTTGTTAATTAAGGCGATCCTGGGCACGCGGTACTTGTCGGCCTGCCTCCAGACGGTCTCGCTCTGGGGCTCGACCCCCGCCACTGCGTCGAAGACGGCCACGGCCCCGTCAAGAACCCTCAGGGAGCGCTCCACCTCGACGGTGAAGTCCACGTGCCCCGGGGTATCTATGATGTTTATCCTGTAGTCCTTCCAGAAGCACGTGGTGGCGGCGGAAGTTATGGTGATGCCGCGCTCCTGCTCCTGGACCATCCAGTCCATGACAGCCGTTCCCTCGTGCACCTCGCCCATCTTGTAGGTGACTCCCGTGTAGTACAGGATGCGCTCGGTAGTCGTGGTCTTGCCCGCGTCTATGTGGGCCATGATACCGATATTGCGCGTCTTTTCGAGTGACTGTCTCATTTCTGCGGTTCCTCTTTACCACCTGTAATGCGCGAAGGCCTTGTTAGCTTCGGCCATTCTGTGGGTGTCTTCCCTCTTCTTGATGGAAGCCCCGGTCTGGTTCACGGCGTCCAGGAGCTCGCCAGCGAGCTTCTGGCTGGATGTCTTCTCGGCCCTGCCTCTGGAGTAGGTGATTATCCACCTGAAGGCCAGGGCCGTGCGCCTCGTGGGCCTTATCTCCACCGGCACCTGGTAGGTGGCGCCGCCCACCCTCCTGGGCTTGACCTCCACGACGGGCTTGACGTTGTCGATGGCCGTCTTGAAGGCCTTGAGGGGGTCTGAGTTTGTCTTTTCCTTCATGATGTCGAGGGCGCCGTAGCAGATGCGCTCGGCCGTGGACTTCTTGCCGTCCTTCATCATGGCGCTTATGAACTTGCTCAGGAGCCTGCTCCCGTACTTCGGGTCAGGCTGGATTTCCCTCTTTTCGGCTACTCTTCTCCTTGGCATCTTACTTGGGCCTCTTGGTCCCGTACTTGGACCTTCCGCGCTTCCTGTCGGCCACGCCGGCGGAGTCGAGGCTGCCGCGGATTATATGGTATCTGACGCCGGGAAGGTCCTTGACCCTCCCGCCCCTTATCATCACTATCGAGTGTTCCTGGAGGTTGTGCCCTACGCCGGGGATGTAGGCCGTCACCTCTATGCCGTTGGTGAGCCTGAGCCTCGCGACCTTCCTGAGCGCCGAGTTCGGCTTCTTGGGCGTGGTGGTATACACCCTCAGGCAGACGCCGCGCCTCTGCGGGCAGTCCTGCAGCGCGGGGCTCTTGGTCTTCTTCGCCGTGGCCTTCCTGCCTCGCCTTACCAGCTGCTGGATAGTGGGCACCTTGACCCGTCCTCCTATCGCGTTTTGGTTTTAAACACAAACCCCTGAAAGGGCAAATGAAAACTTTACCAGAAGCCCTTTTAAAAGTCAAGTTGGCCATGGGGGCGCATCCGCCGGAGGCGGGCCCCAGCCGAAAACCGGCAACAAGAGCGGAAAATGGCCTCCGACGGCCCGTCCCGAGGCGCCACGCGGGGCCGTAAAAAGAAGGGGGCCGGGGGGCCTGCGCGGCCCACCGGCCCTCGTCCCCAAACGGAGCGCAAGGTCTTCCTATTCGACCTTGAGCTTTCTCTCCCTGGGCTTGGCCTCTTCCCTCTTGGGGAGCACCACCTCGAGGACGCCGTCCCTGAAGGAGGCCTTGGCCCGGTCGGCGTCGACCTCCTCGGGAAGCGGCACCGTCCTCTCGAAGTGCCCGTACCGGCGCTCCGAGAAGTAGTAGTCCTCGTCCTTCACGGTCTCGTCCCGCTTGAACTCGCCCTTGACGGTGATGGCCCCGTCCTGGACGGTGAGGTCCACCTCCTCCTTCTTGACGCCCGGGAGCTCGGCCCTGAGCACAACCTCCTTGCCCCGGTCGATGAGCTCGACGCTCGGGGCGGCGAGGCCCCCGCGGTAGCGCTGGGCTGCCCTGCGCCTGGGGGGCTCGAAGAAGTCAACGAACATCCGGTCCATGTCCCTCCTCAGATCGTCGAGCTCTCTGAGGGGATGCCACTTAACCAATGCCATCTCTCCGATTCCTCCTTTCAGGGTTTATTTGACGGCCGCCTCTTTGGCGGCCGTTTTCCTGAAGACGGCCTCGCCGTCTTTTATGTCCACCTCCAGGGTGTCGCCCGCCTTGAACTCTCCCTGAAGGAGCTCCCATGGTGGCGAGGCTTTCCTTGGCCCTCTCGGTGAGGACCAGGTCTATGCCCTTTTCAAGGAGGTAGCGCTTCATCCTGCCGAGTTGGATCTCCACGATGTCCCTGAGGAGCTCGCGCGAGAGGGTGTTGAAGATGATTATCTCGTCGAGCCTGTTCAGGAACTCGGGCTTGAACTGCGCCCGGAGGTCCTCCATCACCTTGTCCTTGAGCTCCTCGCCCTGGGCGCCCACGGCCCAGTGGGCGGGCCTCTTCTCCCGGTGCTCGATTATCTCCTGTATGTGCTGGCTTCCCACGTTTGAGGTCATGATGAGCACCGCGTTTCTGAAATCCACCGTCCGGCCGTGCCCGTCCGTGAGGCGGCCGTCGTCGAGGACCTGGAGGAAGAGGTTGAAGACCTCGGGGTGGGCCTTCTCTATCTCGTCGAAGAGCACCACGCTGTAGGGCCTCCTGCGGACGGCCTCCGTGAGCTGTCCTCCCTCCTCGTAGCCCACGTACCCCGGGGGCGCGCCGATGAGCCTCGAGACCGTGTGCCTCTCCTGGTACTCCGACATGTCTATGCGCACCATGGCGTTTTCGTCGTCAAAGAGGAACTCCGCCAGGGCCCTGGCCAGCTCGGTCTTGCCCACGCCCGTGGGGCCGAGGAACAGGAACGAGCCGATGGGCCTGTTGGGCTCCTGGATGCCGGCCCTCGCCCTGCGTATGGAGTTCGAGACGGCCTCTATGGCCTCCTCCTGCCCCACGACGCGCATGCGGAGCCTGTCTTCCATCCTCACGAGCTTCTGCACCTCGCTCTCGAGCATCCTGGAGACTGGGACCCCCCCCCCCAGGGACTTCTGGAGCTGGGGCAGGGCGCCGTAGCGGAGCTCCGAGGCCCGCCCGAGGTCGCCCTCGCGCTCGGCCTTCTCGCTCTCGATGCGGGCCTGCTCTATCTTCCCCTTGAGCTCGCGTATCTTTGTGATTATCTCCTTTTCGCTGAGCCACTGCTCCCTGAGGGCCGCCTTGCGGCGGGTCACATCCTCGGCCTCGGCGTTTATCTTTTCGAGCCTCTCGCGGGCCTCGCCGGAGTCCTCCTTGCGGAGGGCCTGCCGCTCTATCTCGAGCTGCCTGAGCCTGCGCTCGAGCTCGTCGAGCTCCGTGGGCATGGAGTCTATCTCTATGCGGAGCTTCGAGGCCGCCTCGTCGATGAGGTCTATGGCCTTGTCCGGAAGGAAGCGGTCGGTGATGTAGCGGTTCGAGAGCACCGCCGCCGATATCAGGGCCGAGTCCGTGATCCTCACGCCGTGGTGGACCTCGTAGCGCTCCTTGAGGCCCCTAAGTATGGAGATGGTGTCCTCCACCGAGGGCTCCTTTATGTACACGGGCTGGAACCTGCGCTCCAGGGCCGCGTCCTTCTCGATGTGCTTCCTGTACTCGTCCACCGTGGTGGCCCCCACGCAGCGGAGCTCTCCGCGGGCCAGGGCGGGCTTGAGCATGTTCGAGGCGTCTATGGCCCCCTCGGCCGCGCCCGCGCCCACAAGGGTATGCATCTCGTCGATGAAGAGAATAACCCTCCCCTCGGCCTGCTCTATCTCCTTGAGCACGGCCTTCAGCCGGTCTTCGAACTCGCCCCTGTACTTGGCCCCGGCCACCAGGGCGCCCATGTCCAGGGACACGACCCGCTTGTCCTTGAGGGTGTCGGGCACGTCGCCGTCCACGATGCGCTGGGCCAGGCCCTCGGCGATGGCCGTCTTTCCCACGCCGGGGTCGCCGATGAGGACTGGGTTGTTCTTGGTCCTCCTTGAGAGGACCTGGATTATCCTCCTTATCTCCTCGTCGCGGCCTATCACCGGGTCGAGCTTGCCCCGCGAGGCCAGCTCCGTGAGGTCCCGGGCGTAGCGCTTGAGGGCCTCGTACTTGCCCTCGGGGTTCTGGTCGGTGACCCGCTGGGAGCCCCTCACCTCCTTGATGGCCGTAAGGATGCTGTCCTCCGTGGCCCCGCGGCCCTTGAGTATCTCGGCCGCCGGGCCGCCCCCGGCCACGAGGGCCTGAAGAAGGTGCTCCACGCTCACGAACTCGTCCTGGAGCCTCTCGGCCTCCTTGAAGGCCCCCTCCAGGACGTCCTTGAGCTTCTGGGAGACGTATATCTGGCCCATGGGCGTGGCGCCGGAGACCTTGGGGTAGCGCCCCACCGCGGCCTCCACGTCGCGGGCCACCTGGGCGGGGTCCGCCTCGAGCCTCCTCAGGATGGTGGGCACAAGCCCCTCGGCGTCCGAAAGCAGGGCCAGAAGCAGGTGCTCGGGCTGGAGCTCCTGGTTGCCCCTGGCCTCGGCGAGGCGCTGGGCCTCCTGGACCGCCTCCTGGCTCTTTATGGTGAATTTATCGAACCTCATCTATTCCTCTTCCTCCTCGAAAAATATTCGCCTTATCTTCTCGCTGAACTCAAGTTTAGTGGCCTCCTCCATCAGGCCGAGCATCTCCTCGACCTCCGACTGGAGGCTTTCGAGCCTGTGGCGCATCCTCAGGATTATCTCCACCCCGGCGCGGTTTACGCCCAGGTCCCGCGTGAGCTCGAGTATCAGGTTGAGCCTCTCCAGGTCGGCCTCGGAGTAGAGCCTCTGGCCGCCTATGCGCTTGGGCCTCACGAAGCCCTCCTTCTCGTAGAGCCGGAGCGTCTGCGGATGCACCCTGAGCATCCTCGAGACGACTCCTATCATGTAAAGAGGCCTATCCTTTTCCTTCTCCATCTTCGTGTCCCCCTGGGCCTACTTCCCCAGTCCCTTCCTGGGGCTTTCGGCGTAAGCCTCCTCGATGCTCTTTACGGCCTGGCGGCCCTTTTCGTCCAGGTCCCTGGGGACCACTATCTTTACGTCAACGTAGAGGTCTCCCCTTGCGCCCCTGCCCTCGCGGGCCGCCATCCCCTTGCCCCTGAGCTTGAAGCGCTGCGAGCCCTGCGTGCCCGGGGGTATGGTCATCCTGGTCTTTCCGTCGATGGTGGGCACCTCCACCTTCGCCCCCAGGGCCGCCTCGCCGAAGGTGACCGGCAGCTCGACATAGAGGTTCTTGCCCGTGCGCTTGAAAAGCGGATGGGGCCTAACGTGTATCTTGAGCCTCAGGTCGCCCGGCGGGCCCCCGCCCATGCCGTCGCTGCCCAGGCCCCGGAGCTTGACCATGGAGCCAGATTCCACTCCGGCGGGGATCTTCACGGTGACGGTCTCGTTCCTCAAGGTCCTTCCCGAGCCCCCGCAGGCGGCGCACTTCTTGGTGACCTTGGTGCCCGTGCCGCCGCAGGCGGGGCAGGGCCGCGAGGTCCTGACGAAGCCCTTCGCCGTCTCGAGCCTCCCGGAGCCCTTGCAGGATGGGCAGGTGGAGCTCGCCTCGGCCCCGGTGCCCTTGCACCTGGCGCAGTTTACCTCGCGGGTTATGGTCATCCTCCTTGAGGTGCCCGAGAAGGCCTCCTCCAGCGAGACCTCGAGCTCCGCAAGCAGGTCCGCGCCCCTGAAGGCCTCGGGCCCACGCCTGATGCCAGCGCCGCCGAAGTAGTCGGTGAAGATGTCGCCGAAGCCGAAGTCGAAGACGTCCTCGAAGCGGCCCTCGGCCCCGCCGGGCCAGCCCCCTGCGCCGAACCCGTAGGGCGCCCCCTCGGGCCCGAAGGGGCTTCGGCCGAACTGGTCGTACTCCTCCTTCTTCTTGGGGTCGCTCAGGACCGCGTAGGCCTCGTTTATCTCCTTGAAGCGCTCCTCGGAGCTCTTGTCGCCGGGGTTTAGGTCGGGGTGGTACTTGCGCGCAAGCTTCCTGTAGGCGCGCTTCACCTCCTCGGCGCTCGCGCCCCGCTCAAGCCCCAGAACCTCGTAATAATCCTTTACCTTCGCCATTTTGCTTTATCCAGCTAATATTATAGGGCTTTAGTAGAGTCATGTCAAGTTAACGAAATTAGAGCTACGCATGATAAAGCTCGCCTAACCCTTCCTAAAGCCGATTCTATCAAATCAGTCCCGTGTGTCAAGTGCAGGGTCGATCCCATAAATAACCCTTATATCGCCTTGGGTTATGGGGGCGCGACCCGACTCCGGCCATGCCCCCCTGCCTAGGGAAGTCCCCGCGATTCAGTCCCGGGGGCCAGCCTAGCGCGCCGCCCCGGACGACTTTTAAACGCTTTCCCTTGAATTCGGGGGGACTTTCCACTACCATTTACTCACGTGATACCAATAATTAGGAGGTAGAAACATGCTTTCGAAGATACCCATCGACCTTACTAAGGCCAAGGCAGGCGATGTGGACAAGGAGATTCTGAGGGTGGCCATCATCGCCGAGCTCGACGCCGTGAACCTCTACGAGCAGATGGCGGCGCTGGCCAAGGACAAGCACATCAGGATGGTCCTCCTGGACATCGCCAGGGAGGAAAAGACCCACGTGGGCGAGTTCCAGGAGATGCTCCTTCGGCTGGACAAAGAGCAGGTGAAGGAATTCGCCGAGGCGAAAAAGGAGATAAAGGAGATAACGGGGAAGTAGGCGGCGAGGCGAAGGCGGCTCCGCTCTCGGAAACTTGCGTTAACACTTAAGGGGGCGCAGGCCCCCTTATTCAATTAAGCGGCGCTTTCGCTACATGAAATGCGATGCCTTCGTCTAATTGAAAGCCCCCTCTGCTGCCCCGCGCCCCGAGGGGCGTCAGGATACGGGCCGTTCCCTACCCGGCCGCGCGGGGGTTTTTGGCG
>JARRNG010000123.1:0-4080 GCA_037385265.1 Nitrospirota bacterium | reverse complement strand
GGCCGCGGCCTCGACGCCGGCCTTGAGTTCCGAAAGCCTCCTTCTGGCCTCCTCCTCGGCGGCCTCATCCTCCGTGAGTCCTGCCTTCTCCTCCTTAAGGGCCGCCTCCGCCTCCCGCACTCTCAACATATAGTCCGCCGGGTCCAGCTCCACGAGGATTTCCCCTTTGCTCACCGGCTGGTTGTCGCTCACGTGGATTGAGCTCACAGTGCCAGGGACCTTGAAGGCGATGGTATGCACGCGACCCGAGACGAAGGCGTCGTCGGTGGTGATGTGCGTTGCCTTGTACCTGAGATAGAAAAAAACGGCCAGGGCCCCGACCACCACAGCCACCGCCAGGACAACGGCAGCGATTTTTCTCTTCCTGTTCAGCGGGCTCGCTTCTTGCACTTACCCCTCCTCACTGCGCGTAGGCCGATAGCAGGTCAATCCCCATGGCGAACATGAGTCTTGCCCTGGCCCGCTTGAGATCGTAGAGCGCGCTGTCATAATTGGTTTCTGCTATCCTGAGAAGCGTAACCGCATCGAGCACGTCCGTAGCCGTGCCCACCCCTTCCTCGTAGCGGATTCTGTGGATCCTGAGGTTCTCGTCGGCCTGGCTAACCGCATCCTTGGTCACGGCGACCTTCTCTGTGGCGTTTTCGCTGTCCAGGTAGCTTGTTTCCACCTCGACCCTTATGTCGTCGATTAGCTTTGCGCGAAGCTCCCCGAGCCGCTCCTGCCTGTAGCGAGCCTTCTGCACCTCGGCCTTTACGCTGCCCCCGCTGAAGACGTTGAGGCTGACTCCCAAGAGCAACGACCAATTGTCTTCGTGAAGCTGATAGCGGTTCTCCGTGTAGGTGTATGCCCCGCGGGCGAAGAATTCCGGCAAATAGCCGGCCCTGCTGCGGGCCTCATCGAGCTCCGCGACCCGGAGTTCGCGGTTCAGTATTTGCAGTTCGAGCCTCTCTTCCTCGGCAGTCCTCCATGCCTCTTCGAGTTCGACCCGGACGGGGCTGATTTCCCGGACGTCCTCCACCCTGACAGGAGTTCGCAACGGCCGGGCCATTATGCTGTTTATCCTGGATTCGGCGATATCCCTGCCGTTTCTTGCCGTGAGAAGGCGCTGCCTGGCGTCGGAGAGCCTCACTTGGGCCTCCAGGAGGTCGTTCTTGGTGATGACCCCCTCTTCGTAGAAACTCTTGGCATCCACAAGGTGGGACTGGAGCCTCTGGACTTCCTTGTCCGCAACGTCAATCTTCTTTTCGGCCTCCAGGAGATCGAGGTAGGCAATGACGAAATCCAGGGCCACCCGGTTCCTCAAGAGCTCCACGTTGAGCCTCTGGGCCTCCAGGGAGTTAAGCGAGGCGTCATAAGAATATCTGTTGGCGCCGAAATCGTAAAGCGTCTGGCGCACGGCGACTTCGTACGAAAGGGAGCTCTTCTCTGCCGTAAGGGCCTGGAAACTACCAAAGTGGGCTCCCGGCTGGTTGGCAAGAAACGTCTCATCAAGGGACGCGTCCACTTTGGGGAGCATCCGCGACCTTGCGATGATAGTGTCCTGCCCGGCCATGTCCGTTTCACGGGAAGCGATTTTGAGGATTCGGTTTTCCTCCGTGGCGATACTGAGGCCCTCGTAAATCGTAAGCACTTCCCCCCCGCCTCCAGGCGCGGCAGGGCCCGCCGCATCGCCTGCCCGGGCAAAGTCAGCAGGCGAAAGGGCGGCCAGCACGAGCGCGAGGCACCCGTATCCTAATGCCCTGAGCCATCGAATGAAACCCAACACGACCTCCTGGCGCAGACTTCATGCTTTTGCGCTTAGCAAGAAACCCTCGGTAATAATATATCTGAAAATGTGGAATATCGCTAATCGGCGGCCGTCGAGGAGGAGGGGCGGTCGCCGCATGGGGCCTCAAAGCCCGGCTTGCTACTCCATTCTTGCCATTAGAGGCGGCGCTCTTGATGCGGGACAAGGTTTTTAGTCGCTCTGGTTGTTTGCGTCCGAAAGGTGCTTCGCTTCACGACGCCCAGCTCATAAGGACATCAGGATGGCTCGATGAGATGGTTTCGCACCCATGAGATTGATGAGGCCGTGGACATCTGGACAGGACGCTAGAAGAGGGTTCTCAAGATTTCATCGCGCCGGAAACGAAAAGAGGTCGCGCGGAAGGCGCAAGCCGTTGATTTATGAGCCTTGGGCGCCTCGACGTAAGGAGCGTAAATCATAATAAAACGAGGGGGTTCTAATCGAACCCCCTCGGCATAATCAATGGTGGAGCTGATGGGGATCGAACCCACGACCTCTTGAATGCCATTCAAGCGCTCTCCCAGCTGAGCTACAGCCCCGGTGTACGTATCTGAAAGAACCGAATCGCCGGCATCGCGGCGAGTTTCGCAGCCGGATAACCATGGCCCGGCAATATGAATTATTACTCAAAAAAGAATTGAATGTCAAACGGTTAGGCAGAGGGTGCGGGCCTATGCCGCGGCCTTGCCGCTCTTCTTGGAGTCGAGGGCCGTGAAATTCTCGCCCTCCTCTTTCTTGACCCGCCTGTAAAATCGGCACTGCGAGCACTCCAGGCACTTCTCGACGAACGTCCCCTCGGGCTTACTGCCGGAGGCCGTGCCGGCAACCATCCAACAGGCCCTCCCGGCGTTCTTACCCCCGTGCAAGCCGCTGTAGGCAGTGTCCACCGCCGCAACGCAGATGCCGAAATGGCCTGCGTATTTGCCGCCTGGCTCCCTGCCGCACTTCATCACTTCCCAGCAGTTCTTCTTCGCCTTCTCTCCCCGATCCTCGCCCATATAAAAATTATCTTCAGAAGGAAGTAAAGAATCAAGGGAAAGGAGGCAAAAAAATGCCCTTTTATAGTCTGATTAAAATTATTGATTGTCTGATCACTCAAATTGCAAATAGCAACACGCCGGGTCTCACGCCGCATATTCTCGTCGTCTTCGGGTGCATTTAAATCATCGGCGGCCCTTGACGTCGCGTCCCATCGCCTTTTATTCATTCGAGTCTGCCCGTATGTCCTCAGGTTCGGCGGTGGCCTGTCCTCTACCCGGCTTTGACCCGGCGCAAGCTCTGCGGTATCCAATTGCCCAAATGGGGGGCGGGGCGAATCAGGCGAGACTTCTGGCGCTCCGAGCGGGGGGAAATTGCAATTCGATTCATGCCCCGGAGTAGGCTAACCTGCCCGCATTCCCTTTTTCAGTTCCTCGACCACCGAGGGGTCGGCGAGGGTCGAGACGTCTCCTATTTCGTCTGGGCGGCCCGCGGCAACCTTTCTGAGTATCCTCCGCATTATCTTTCCGCTCCGGGTCTTCGGCAGACCGTCCACGAACTGGATATAATCTGGTTTGGCGATAGGCCCTATGTCCTTTCTTATCAAGTCCACTATCTCTCTCTTCATGCCTTCATTTTCGGCCACGCCGCTCTTGAGGATCGCGTAGACGTAAATGCCCTCGCCCTTGATCTCGTGCGGAAAGCCTACTACGGCCGCCTCGGCCACGCTGGGGTGCTCCACCACGGCGCTCTCTATCTCGGCAGTGCCGAGCCTGTGGCCGGAGACGTTTATGACGTCGTCTATGCGTCCCCTGAGGTGGTAGTCTCCCTCCTCGTCCTTCATGGCGCCGTCGCCTGTGAAATAGAGCCCCTTGTACTGCGAGAAATAAGTCTCGAAGTAGCGCTCGGGATTCCCGTGAATCGTCCTCGCTATCGCCGGCCAGGCGTTCTTGATGAGGAGTATGCCGTCCTCCCCGGTGTTGGCCTCGGAGCCGTCCATCCTCACAACCTTGGGGTCTACGCCGAAAAAGGGCCGTCCGGCGGCCCCGGGCTTCATGGGCATGGCCCCGGGCAGGGAGGATATCAGTATGCCTCCCGTTTCGGTCTGCCACCAGGTGTCGATCACGGGGCACCTCTCCCGCCCCACATGCTTGTGGTACCAGAGCCACGCCTCTGGGTTTATGGGCTCGCCCACCGAGCCCAGGAGCTTAAGGGACGAAAGGTCCAGTTTCGCTGGCCATTCGTCGCCCTCCCTCATGAGCGCCCTGATTGCCGTAGGCGCGGTGTACAGGGTGTTTACTCCGTACTTTTCGACG
>JARRNG010000122.1:0-4091 GCA_037385265.1 Nitrospirota bacterium | reverse complement strand
CAACATCTCGCTTGAGGCGGAGCTGATAAGCCCCATCGCCATGGAGGAGGGCGTTCGCTTCGCCATCCGCGAGGGCGGCAGGACCGTGGGCGCAGGAGTCGTCGCGGAGGTCATAGCGTGAGAATAATAATCCTCCTTCAGTGCGGCGAGTGCAAGAACCGCAACTACTCCACCATGAAGAACAAGAAGAACACGACGGGGAAGCTGGAGCTTAAGAAATACTGCCGCAGCTGTAGAAAACATACTCTCCATAAGGAGACCAAGGCTTAAAGGAGGCAAGGCCAGTAGCTCTAACGGTAGAGCGGCGGACTCCAAATCCGATGGTTGGGGGTTCGAATCCCTCCTGGCCTGCCACTTTTTTTGAGGTAACATGTTAGAGAAGACTAAGCAGTTCATGAGAGAAGTAAAGATGGAAATGAAGAAGACCGTCTACCCTTCGAAAGACGAACTCCTGGGCTCGACCTGGGTGGTCATCATAACCGTATTCATCGTCTCGTTTTATTTGGGCGTAATAGACGTGGGTCTTTCCAGGGTAGTAAGGGTCCTGTTGAGGTAGGCGATGGCTAAGAACTGGTACGTAGTGCACACATACTCCGGTTACGAGGAAAAGACCAAGGCGACCATCAAGGAGAAGATCCAGACCAAGAGCCTGGAGGAAAAGATCGGCCGCATCCTCATACCCACGGAGAAGGTCATAGAGATGCGGGGCGGCAAGAAGAGGGAAGCCGACAAGAAGTTCTATCCGGGATACATATTGATAGAGATGGAGCTGGACGAGGAGACCTGGCACCTGGTGAGGAGCATCCCCAGGGTCTCGGGCTTCGTGGGCGGCGCCAAGCCCATGCCCATCCCCGAGGAGGAGGTCCAGCAGATACTGCAGCAGATAGAGAAGGGGCCCACCGCCCAGGTGAGGACGCAGTACCAGGAGGGCGAGCAGGTGAGGATAATCGACGGGCCCTTCTCGAACTTCACCGGCAACATCGAAGAGGTGGACATGGACCATGGCCGGCTCAGGGTCATGGTGAGCATCTTCGGGCGGCAGACCCCCGTGGAACTGAATTTCTTCCAGGTGGAGAAGGTTTAATAGATAGAGGAGGATATCTCGATGGCCAAGAAAGAAGTGGCGGCATTGGTGAAGCTTCAGATACCGGCGGGCAAGGCCAACCCGGCCCCGCCCGTTGGGCCGGCCCTGGGCCCCCACGGGGTGAACATAATGGAGTTCTGCAAGGCCTTCAACGCCCAGACGCAGAGCCTGGGCGACACCATAGTCCCCGTCCTTATGACTGTCTATACCGACAGGTCTTTTTCGTTCATCACCAAGACCCCTCCGGCGTCGGAGCTCATCAAGAAGGCGGCCGGCATCCTCAAGGGCTCGGGCACCACGGGGAAGGAAAAGGTCGGCAAGCTCACGGCCGAGCAGGTCAGGGGCATCGCCGAGACCAAGCTGCCGGACCTCAACACCAACGACGTCGAGGCGGCGATGAGGATAGTGGCCGGCACCGCCAGGAGCATGGGCGTGGAAGTCAAGGACTAATCGGAGGAATTTTCAAATGGGCAAGAAACTCTTAGAAGCCAGTAAAGACATAAGCCGGACCGAGGGGGTCTCCCCCGAGGAGGCCGTGAAGCTCGTCAAGGAGCGCGCCTTCGCCAAGTTCGACGAGACCGTGGACCTAGCCGTCAGCCTGGGCGTCGACCCCAGGAAGTCCGACCAGATGGTCAGGGGCTCGGTGCTCCTGCCCAACGGCACGGGCAAGAAGGTGCGGGTGCTGGTCTTCGCCAAGGGCGAGAAGGAGAAGGAGGCCGAGGAGGCCGGGGCGGACTTCGTGGGCTCCGACGACCTCATCGAGAAGATAAAGGGGGGATGGCTCGATTTCGACAAGGCCGCCGCCACCCCGGACATGATGGGGGCCGTGGGCAAGATCGGCAAGATCCTTGGCCCCAGGGGCCTCATGCCCAACCCCAAGCTCGGCACCGTGACCTTCGAGGTGGGAAACGCCGTCAAGGAGCTCAAGGCCGGCAAGGTCGACTTCAGGGTCGACAAGGCGGGCATAGTGCACATGCCGGCGGGCAAGGTATCCTTCGGCGAAGAGGCCCTTCTGGAGAACATCAGGTCGGCGATAGGCGCGCTGATGAGGGCGAAGCCCGCCACGAGCAAGGGCAAATACATAAAGAAGGTCTCGATAAGCTCGACCATGGGCCCAGGCGTGAGGGTCGACCCGGGCAAGTTCGAGTCGAAATAGGTTATAAAGCGCGGGCCTTGCCCGCTTATTATCTCACAGTCAGAGACGGCAGGCGAGAGATCTTAATCGTCCCGGAGCGCGAGGGGCGGCCTGTCCAGACGCTTTCCCTTGGACGGGGAGCGTCTAAGGGAAAGGAGGGATAATCTGAACAAGGAACAGAAGCAACTGGCTATCGCCGGGCTTAAGGAGAAGTTCTCCGCCGCCAAGGGAGCGGTCCTTACCGACTACAAGGGGCTCACCGTGGCGGAGATGAGCGAGCTCCGGGAGGCGCTCCGAAGCGCCTCCATCGAGTACAAGGTCGTAAAAAACACCCTGGCCCGCATAGCGTCCCAGGAGACCCCCATGGCAGTGGCTAGGGATAGCTTCTCGGGCCCCGTGGGCGTCGCCCTTGGCTACGACGACGCCGTCGCCGTGGCCAAGGCCGTTCTGGAGTTCGCCAAGAAGAACGACAAGCTCAAGGTGACCTCGGGCGTTATCGAGGGGGAGCTCTGTCTCGCCGAGAGGCTCAAGGACATAGCCAAGCTCCCGAGCCGCGAAGGCCTCCTGAGCATGATGGCGGGGGGCTTCCAGGCCCCGGCCGGCACGATGGCGCGCCTCCTATACGCCACCGTGGCCAGGATGGGCTACGCCCTCGGAGCTCTCAGGCAGAAGCGTGAACAGGAACATTAGTCGGGCAAGGCACAAGCAAGACAAAAACCGGATAAACCGAAATTTTCAGGAGGAAAAATAAATGGCTACCACCAAGGAAGAAGTTTTCGGGTTCATCGACAACATGACGATTATGCAGATGGCGGATTTCATCAAGGAGTTCGAGGAGCGCTAAGGCGTCACGGCCGCGGCGCCGGTGGCCGCCGCGCCGGCAGCCGCCGCGGGCGAGGCCCCGGCAGCCGCCGAGGAGAAGTCCACCTTCGACGTCGTCCTCTCGGCGGCCGGCGACAAGAAGATCCAGGTCATCAAGGTGGTCAGGGAGATCACCAGCCTGGGCCTCAAGGAAGCCAAGGAGCTCGTCGACGGCGCCCCCAAGGCGGTGAAGGAAGGCGTCAGCAAGGAAGAGGCCGAGGAGATCAAGGCCAAGCTCGAGGAGCAGGGAGCGATAGTGGAGCTCAAATAGCCGCCCCGCGATTCCATTGCCGCGCGGCAGGGGGACTCGGGTAAGAATTCAGAGGGCATAAGGATAAAGGGAGATTATGGCAAAAGGTTTGAGAGAAAGAAAGAGTTTCGGCCATATTGAGGCGGCATTCGCGATGCCCAACCTCATCGAGATACAGAAGAAGTCCTACGAGCAGTTCCTGCAGAGGGACGTCCCGCCGGAAAAGCGGGAGGACGTGGGCCTTCAGGCTGCACTCAACAGCGTGTTCCCCATCGAGGACTACAACAAGACGGCCTCCATAGAGTTCGTCGAGTTTATGGTGGGGGAGCCGAAATTCGACGTCAGGGCGTGCATGCACAAGGGAATAACCTACGCCGCCCCGCTGAAGATAAGGGTCAAGCTCAACCTCTGGGAGGGCGGAGACGAAGGGGGCCGCAAGCTCAAGGAGTCCAAGGAGCAGGAGGTATACATCGGCGAGATGCCGATAATGACGGAGACGGGCACGTTCATCATAAACGGGACCGAGCGCGTCATTGTGAGCCAGCTCCACCGCTCCCCCGGCGTCTTCTTCAGCCACGACAAGGGCAAGACCCACGCAAGCGGCAGGCTGCTCTACAGCGCCCGCGTCATACCGGCCAGGGGCTCGTGGCTCGACTTCGAGTTCGACACCAAGGACATCCTGTACGTAAGGATCGACAGGCGGAAGAAACTGCCGGCTACCATAGTGCTCAAGGCGCTCGGCTATTCAAACGAAGACCTCC
>JARRNG010000121.1:0-4602 GCA_037385265.1 Nitrospirota bacterium | reverse complement strand
CCTCGCGGTTTGAAAGCCTGACCTCCAGGTAGACGACCTGCGCGCCCTTCTCCCTCAGCTCCGCGAGGCAACGGGCGTTCAGGGCCTTGGCGATGCCCCGCCCCCGCAGTTCGGGGCGCACGGCGAGCTTCAGTATCTCCGCCTCCCATCCGAGCATGAGGGCGCAGACGTAGCCCGCCACCTTTCCCTCTTCCTCGGCAGCGTAGGCGAGGGCCAGTGGGTTATTAAGCACCTTGAGGAACCCATCCCTGGACCAGGGCATGCCGAAAGAGGCGAGCTCTATCTCTATGACCCCTGCGAGGTGGGCCTCCGACATCCTGACGATGGCGGGCTCTTTCATCCCTTCTTAAGCTCGGCCTCGGACTTCCGGACGTAGAGGGGCGAGAGCTCCCGGGGCTCCGAGAACTCCCCCCTCAGGGCCTTCTGAAGACCCAGGGCCGCGGCGGCCGAGGGCAGGGGCTCCGAGAGGTGCGAAGGGGCGAACAAGGCCCGAGGGCCCAGGGCGCGGGCGAAGACCTCGCGGTAAAGCTCGGCGCCCTGCCCCGCCAGGACGACCTCGCCGTGGGCCTCAAGCTCCCGGGCGAGCCCGGCGGGCCTCATGGAGGTCTCGGGCATGAGCCTCTCGGCCCGGCCCCCGCGCATGGAGAAGAGGGCGGCGTAGACCTCCTTCTTCCTGGCGTCGAGCATGGGGCAGACCGGCCTCCGGGAGAGGGGGAAGTTCCAGGCGAAGGCCTCAAGCGTGGGCACCGCCACCAGGGGGAGACCCGTGGAGAAGCAGAGCCCCTTGGCCGTGCTGAGCCCAATCCTCAGCCCCGTGAAGGAGCCCGGCCCGGTGGTCACGCAGAGGGCGTCTATGTCCGTTATGTCGAGGGAGGCCCGCCTGAGGGCCTGGTCTATCTCGGGCATGAGGCTGCCGGAGTGACCCGCCCTCACCTTCGCCCTCGTCTCGGCCAGGAGGCCCCTTTCGCCGTCCATGACGGCCACGCCCCCCATCATGGTCGAGGTGTCTATGGCCAGTATCCTCATCGCCTTCCCAGCGAAAATATTACCACAGAAGCCGCGAGGCAGACGCCCGCCCCGATGGAGACGGCCCGCGCCGTGCCCAGGGCCGAGGCGGCCGTGCCCATCATCGACTGGCCGATGGGTATCATCCCCAGGAAGACCGTGGTGTAGACGCTCATCACCCTGCCCCTCAGGCCGTCGGGCGTGAGGAGCTGTATCGAGCTGTTGGCCAGGGCGAGGAAGCTCACTATGGCGAAGCCCGCGAATACGAGGGCCAGGAGCGAAAGGGCGTAGTTTGTGGAAAGGGAAAAGACCAGGAGGGCCGCTGGAAACCCCACGGAGGCCGCGGCCGTGGTCCTTCCCTTGCCGCTTACGTCGCCCCTGAAGGCCAGCATCAGGGCCGCGCCGAGGGCCCCCACGCCCGCCGCACCGGCCAGGAAACCCAGACCGGAGGCCCCCACGCCGAGTATCTCCTCGGCGAAGACCGGGAGGAGCGAGATGAAGGGAAGGCCGAAGAGGCTGAAGAGGGCCACAAGGAGCATGGGCCTCATGACCTCGGGCTCTCGCCTCGTGAAGGCCACGCCCTCGGAGATCTCGCCGAGGATGCTCCTTCGCTTCCTGCCCGCCAGGCCCTGCACCTTCATGAGCGCCAGGGCGACTATCACGGCCAGGAAGCTGGCGGAGTTTATGAAGAAGCACGGCGCCAGGCCCACGTGCTCTATGATGAGGCCCGCCGCCACGGGCCCTATGATGCGCGCGCCGTTGAAGGCCGCGGAGTTCAGCGCCACGGCGTTAAGGAGGCTCTCCTTCCGCACCATCTCTATGAGGAAGGACTGCCGGGCCGGGATGTCGAAGGCGTTGAAGGTACCCATAAGGAACCCCAGGGCTATCACGTGCCACACTGTGACCACGCCCTTGGCCGTGAGTATGCCTATCACGAGGGCCGGTAGCATCGAGAGGGCCTGGGTCACGAGGAGGAGGTTTCGCTTCCTGAAGCGGTCGGCCACGGCCCCGCCCACGAGGCTAAGGAGAAGTATTGGAAGCCACGAGGCCGCCGAGACCACGCCGAGGTAGAAGGGCGACTTCGTCAGCGAGTAGACGAGCCAGCCCTGCGCCGTGGAGTGCATCCAGGTGCCGGAGTAGGAGACCACCTGCCCGGTCCAGAAGAGCCTGAAGTCCCTGAACCTGAGGGCCGAGAACCTCGCAGGGGCGGGCCCGGGAGGGAGGCCCGGGGTTTCCTCGATTTCTTGCATGGATGCTATTTTAACCTATCCCGAGGGGCGGCCTCGCCCCGCACGAGCCGGATTTTGACTTAGCGGCCTTCTCTTTTCAGCGTTCATCATCTTGTCCCGCCCTGGGCGATTTTCGCTTGCCTTCCGCCCCCTTGCGGTAGACCGGGGCGTTCATCCGCTGTTCATCCCACGCTCCCTCCTTCCCCGCGGGAGCGCCGCTCCCCTAAAGCTACTTTACTCCGCCCGCGCGGAAGCCGTCCATGCGAACCACTTCACCAAAAGGATTTCTCAAACGGAAGTTAGAGGGGCTCCGCCCCGGACCCCGGCACTTTTTGCCCGCACAACGCTCTGATAGGCTTGGCATGCACTACAACTTATTGCTCGCACAACGTTATTGTGTCAGCCTTTAGCAACCAGAGAAAGGTCATTGCGAGGAGCGCAAAGCGACGAAGCAATCTCTCCTCAGACCCTGAAATGAGACTTACACCAGCGAGTCCGCAGGTATTGGAAAACGAAACCGTTGAAAAAGTGCATCCAGAAACGCACGCCTGGACCAGCAAAGACCGTGATTATTGGCGACTGAAACGAGCAGTCTTGGCTGACGCAAACCCGGTGGCTTATCTCAGAAATCCACAGGAACTCTTCCCTCCTGAAAGTCTTGATTTATTGCAGATTTTAAGCAAATATTTATTCATGTTTTTTTAAATTACAAATATAAGAATATCTCTATCCAGATATTGACAACTGATTTGATATATGTTAAAAATGCGAAAGGGGGAAGCCTATGGGGGAAGAAGCATATCTTTAAAAGTCGAAGAGTGTAGTTCCTCACCCCAAAAAAGTCAGCCATTGGGCGGTATTAAGGGCGGCTTATGGACGGGTAGCGGTTCGGACTTATCCTTCTGTAGTTTTCCCGCCGCTCGTTGAATCAATGCGTTCAAACAAACGGAGGTGGTCATGAAGCGAACTGTTATGGCGATTTTCATCGTGAGCATTATCTTTGTGCTGTCGCTACCGCTGGCGGCAGTAGCAAAGGACGGGGTGGGATATGACGTGGGGGTGGAATATGACTTGGGCGCGGGTTACCGCACGGATGATTTCGACTGGAACATCGCAAGCGACATCACTGGCACTCAGACCCCGAACATACTTTCGGAACTCACATGGAGCGATCTAAGTATCTTTCAGGTTGAGGCCGGGGTCAGGGCTCATGTCAATAGGATCTACGCCAGAGGTTCACTCGATTATGGCTGGATTCTTGATGGCGACAATCAGGATTCGGAGTATCTCGGCGACAACCGGACGCTTGAGTTCTCCCGTTCGAACAACGATGCCGGAGACGGAAACGTGTTCGATGCCTCCGTGGGCATCGGATACAAGATAATAGACAATAAGCTCATGGTGGCACCTCTTGTGGGCTATTCGTACCACAACCAAGACCTCAGAATACAGAATGGGGTTCAGACAATCCCCCCTCTGGGGCCTTTCCCCGGTCTCAACAGCTCTTACGATGCGGAGTGGGACGGCCCGTGGGTGGGCGTGGACGCCTCTGTTGCCGCCTCCGAAAGGCTTGATCTCTTCGCCAGCTTCGAATACCACTGGGCCGATTACGAGGCAGAGGCAAACTGGAACCTGAGAGCCGACTTCGCCCATCCGGTAAGCTTCAGGCATGAGGCCGACGGGAAAGGAATAATCATCTCTGCGGGCGCGGGTTATTCTCCCGGAGAGCATTGGTCTGTACGTGCATCCGGCAAATACATGGACTGGGAGACAGACCCCGGCATCGACAGGGTTTTTTTCTCAGACGGTTCCCAAGCCCAGACGCGCCTTAACGCCCTCTTTCTGTTTCAGCGGAACGCTCGCCGCCTATGGTGCTCTCATGGCACATTGCCCGCAAAACACTCGATAAGCCCGAGTTACGGGGAAATGGCTTTCCCGGACCCCCCTTTCGAAAATCTCAGCGCAGTGTAGGTAGGCCGCAGGGTTAAGAGGCAATTCGTGTTTGAGGCGCGCCTAGGCCGAGTTTGAATCGGTTTACCGGAGGCCGACCAAAGCGTATCGTCCGGCCCCTTCGACAAGCTCAGGGTGCTTTATACTGCAATAATGCTTAGTATGGTGAGCCTGTCGATCCATTAGGCTTGGGCGGGAAAAAAGTTTCGGAATGCGCGCAAGCCCATCGCAGCGACGTTAAACGAGGAAGATTAAGGGGGGCAAGCGCCCCCCCGGTTTGGAACCGGCCTCCCCCCTTACTTCTTCGGCATCTCGAGCTGCTCGGGCTCGCAGAGGAGCTCGGGGTTCACCGAGAGCTGTCCGCAGTTTTTGCACCTGAAGCGCAGGTTGTGCACCCTGTTGTGGCAGAAATCCGCCC
>JARRNG010000120.1:0-5756 GCA_037385265.1 Nitrospirota bacterium | reverse complement strand
CCTCACAGCGGGAGAGTCTCATGGCAGGGCCCTCGCGGGCATCATAGAGGGCGTGCCGGCGGGCCTGGCCCTCGTCGCAGAGGACATCGACCGCGACCTCAAGCGGCGCCAGGGCGGATACGGCCGGGGCGGCCGCATGAAGATAGAGAGCGACCGCGTGCAGATACTCTCGGGCGTGCGCTGGGGGAAGACCCTGGGTAGCCCCATAGCCCTCCTCATAGAAAACCTCGACTGGGAGAACTGGCGGAGGGGCATGTCGCCCGAGGCCTCCGAGGAGGGCTCGGTGGAGGCGGTCACTAGGCCCAGGCCCGGCCACGCGGACCTCGCGGGGGCGCTGAAGTACCACCACAGGGACATCAGGAACGTGCTTGAGCGCTCAAGCGCCCGCGAGACCGCCATGAGGGTGGCCCTCGGCGCGGTGGCCCGCAGGCTCATGGGGGAGTTCGGCATAAGGGCCGGGAGCTTCGTGACCGAGATAGGCCGCGAGGGCTTCGAGGCGGGGGCCGCCTCGGCGGAGGAACTTCAAGACCTGGCGGAGCGAGCCGGCTCCTCGCCTCTCCGGTGTCCCGACGAGGGGGCCACGGGCAAGATGATGAGGCTCGTGGACGAGGGCGTGGAGGTGGGCCTGGGGTTTAGGGCAGCCCGGAGCTTCGGCTCCGAGGTGATGGACGAGATAGTGCCGGGCGAGGAAGGCCCCGCGAGGACGGGCAACAACGCCGGGGGCATAGAGGGCGGAATCTCCAACGGGATGCCCATAGTCCTGAGGGCGGCGATGAAGCCCATCCCCACCCAGCGGAAGCCCCTGAGGTCGGTGGACATCGTAACGGGCAAGGCCGTGGAGGCCGCCTACGAGCGCTCCGACGTCTGCGCCGTCCCCGCGGCCTCGGTGATAGGGGAGGCCATGGCGCTCCTCGTGGTGGCCGAGGCCTTCATGGAGAAGTTCGGCGGCGACTCAGTGGAGGAGACGGGGAGGAACTTCCGGGCGTACCTCGAATCCCTCCGCGGGTTTCCCCATCGAAAAGACGTTTAATTATATGAGGAACATCGTCCTTACGGGCTTCATGGGGGCCGGCAAGACCTCGGTGAGCGCCGAGCTTTCGAGGCTCACGGGCCTTTCGCGCGTGGAGGTGGACGAGGAGATAGAGCGCTCGGAGGGAAAGAGCATCCCCCAGATATTCTCCGAGATGGGAGAGCCCGCCTTCCGGGACATGGAGACCCGGGAGATTAGGCGAGCCGCCCTGAAAAACGGCGCCGTCATATCCACGGGCGGGGGAGCGGTGATGAGGGAGGAGAACATGGCGGCCCTCAGGGAGGGCGGCGTGGTGGTCTATCTCAGGGCCGAGCCCCGCACCATCCTGGAGCGGACCTCGAGGAATTCCGACAGGCCCCTCCTCCAAGTGGAGGACCCCCTCAAGCGGATAAACGAGCTCCTGGCGCTCCGCAGGCCCTACTACGAGAGGGCCGACCTCATAGTGGACACCGACGGCAAGAACCCCCGCGAGATAGCCGAGGAGATACTCGACCGCCTCCGGTGCCGGCGATAACGTGCAAAGGACCAGGGTAGAGCTCGGCGACAGGAGCTACGACATCGTCTGCGGAAGCGGCGTCCTCGAGGGCCTGGGCGGGGCCGTGGCGGAACTCCGGCCGGGGCCCAAGGTCGCCCTGGTCACCAACGACACGGTCCGTGGCCTCTACGGTGAGGCCGTGGAGAAGCCCCTTGGGGATGCGGGCCTTTCGGTCCTCAACATCTCAATACCCGACGGGGAGGAATACAAGAGCCTGCTCTGGGCCGAGAAGATACTCACCGAGATGCTCTCGGCGGGGCTCGACAGGGGCTCGGTGGTGGTGGCCCTGGGCGGGGGCGTGGTGGGCGACATCGCGGGATTTGCGGCCTCGCTCTACATGCGTGGGATAAGGTTCGTCCAGGTGCCGACCACGCTTCTGTCGCAGGTCGACAGCTCCGTGGGCGGAAAGACCGGCGTCAACCACCCCCTGGGGAAGAACATGATAGGCACCTTCTGGCAGCCCTCCCTCGTCTGGATAGACGTGGACACCCTGATGACGCTTCCCGAAAGGGAGCTCCTGGCGGGGGCCGCCGAGGTGATAAAGTACGGCGTCATATGGGATCCCGCCTTCTTCGACTTCCTCTGCGAAGGCCGCGAGGAGCTACTTTCGCTCGACGCCGGGACGCTCACGAGCGTCATTATGCGCTCCTGCCAGATAAAGGCCGAGGTGGTCTCCCTCGACGAGCGCGAGGCGGGCCTGCGCTCCATCCTGAACTACGGCCACACCATAGGGCACGCCATCGAGGCCGTGGCCGGCTACGGAGAGCTCCACCACGGCGAGGCCGTGGCCATAGGGATGAATGCCGAGGCCCGGCTGGCCGAGTCCCTTGGAATCCTCGCCGCGGAAGACGCCGGGCGCATAAGGGCGCTCATAGAGGCCTACGGCCTTCCCGTCGAGCTTCCGCCGGAGGCCGGCGCCGAGGCCCTCCTTAAGGCCATGGAGATAGACAAGAAGGCCCTCTCCGGAAAGCTCCGCTTCACACTCCCTGAGCGCGTGGGCTCCTGCCGGCTCCTGGTGGAGGTGGCGAGGGAGCAGGTGCTAAAGGCGCTAAGTTAACGCTCCCGGGTCGCCCGCATCCTCCGAGATAGCTGCCTCAGAAATTCGGCGGCATCCATTGGCTTAGAGTATCAGCAAAGGGCCTCCGAACCGGAACCTCATGGCCGCTATCTTCATCGCCCTGTTAGAAGCCACCGAATACATTTATGCTACGGCCTGGCAAGATCGAACCGATCCGCGTTCATCACCTTGTTCCAGGCCGCCACAAAGTCACGCACGAAAGCCGCTTGCGAATCGTCGCATGCATAGACCTCCGCGAGCGCCCGGAGCTGGGAGTTCGAACCGAAGATGAGGTCTACGCGGGTGCCGGTCCACTTAAGCTCGCCCGTTGCGCGGTCACGACCCTCGAACACGTCTTCGTCCTCCGGGGTTGCTTTCCACTGCGTGCCCATGTCGATAAGATTCACGAAGAAGTCATTGGTGAGCGTCTCCGGCCGCTTGGTGAAGACGCCGTGCTGGGACTGCCCGAAGTTGGTATTAAGGACGCGCATGCCTCCGACGAGAACCGTCATCTCGGGAGCGGTGAGCGTCAGCAGTTGCGCGCGGTCAACCAGCAGTTCCTCTGCCGATACGGCGTATTTGTTTTTTTGGTAGTTGCGGAACCCGTCCGCGGCCGGTTCGAGTACGGCGAATGACACCACGTCGGTCTGCTCCTGCGACGCATCCGTGCGGCCAGGCGTAAAGGGAACGGTCACATCGTGACCGGCATTCTTCGCAGCCTGCTCGACGCCGGCGCACCCGCCAAGGACGATCAGGTCGGCAAGCGAGACCTTCTTCCCGCCCGATTGAGCGCTGTTGAAATCTTTTTGTATTTTCTCAAGGGTCTGCAGCACCGTTTTCAGTTGCTCAGGCTGGTTGACCTCCCAGCCCTTCTGCGGTTCAAGGCGGATGCGCGCCCCGTTTGCCCCGCCGCGCTTGTCGGAGCCGCGGAAGGTCGATGCCGAAGCCCAGGCAGTCGAGACCAGTTGGGAGACAGACAGCCCCGAGGCGAGGACCTTGCCCTTGAGGTCTGCGATGTCCTGAGCGTCAATCAATTCATGGTCGACAGCGGGAACCGGGTCCTGCCAGATTAGCGCTTCCTCATGAACTTCCGGGCCGAGATAGCGCGAGCGGGGGCCCATGTCGCGGTGGGTCAGCTTGAACCACGCGCGGGCGAAGGCGTCGGCTAACTCCTCGGGGTTCTGCAGGTAGCGCCGAGCGATCGGCTCGTAGATCGGGTCGAAGCGGAGGGAGAGGTCTGCTGTGGTCATCATCGGCCGGTGCTTCTTCGCCGGATCGTGCGCGTCGACCACCATGTCCTCATCGTCCACATCCTTGGCCAGCCACTGATGTGCGCCGGACGGGCTCTTGACCAGCTCCCACTCGTACTTGAAGAGCACCTTCAGATAGCCCATGTCCCATCTGGTGGGGTTCGGCTTCCAGGCGCCCTCGATGCCGCTGGTGATCGTATCGCCGCCCTTGCCGGTGCCGAAGCTGCTCTTCCAGCCGAGGCCCTGCTCTTCTATGGGGGCGGCCTCGGGTTCCGGGCCGACCAGCTCCGGGTCGCCCGCGCCATGAGCCTTGCCGAAGGTGTGCCCGCCCGCAACCAGTGCGACGGTCTCTTCGTCGTTCATCGCCATGCGCGCGAAAGTCTGGCGGACGTCACGGCCCGACGCCACCGGATCAGGATTACCGTTGGGTCCTTCCGGGTTCACGTAGATGAGGCCCATCTGCACGGCGGCGAGAGGATTCTCGAGTTTCCGTTCGCCGCTGTAGCGCTTGTCGCCCAGCCACTCGGTCTCAGAGCCCCAGTAGATGTCCTCCTCCGGCTCCCAGATATCCTCGCGCCCGCCGCCGAAGCCGAAGGTCTTGAACCCCATCGATTCAAGCGCGCAGTTGCCCGCGAGGATCATGAGGTCGGCCCAGGAGATCTTTCTTCCGTATTTCTGCTTGATGGGCCAAAGCAGACGGCGCGCCTTGTCGAGGTTCGCGTTATCCGGCCAGCTGTTTAAGGGCGCGAAACGCTGGTTGCCGGAGCCCCCGCCGCCGCGGCCGTCGCCCATCCGGTAGGTGCCCGCGCTGTGCCACGCCATCCGGATGAGGAGCCCACCGTAGTGACCGTAGTCCGCCGGCCACCAGTCCCGCGAATCGGTCATCAGCGCATAGAGGTCCTTCTTGACTGCCTTCAGGTCGAGTTTCTTGAACTCCTCGGCATAGTTGAATCCCTCGCCCATGGGATTGGACAAGGAAGAGTTCTGGTGGAGAATCTTGAGGTTCAACTGATTTGGCCACCAATCACGGGTTGACATGCCTCTGCCTGTTACCTGGCGCTTGCTGATTTCATCCATCTTCGTTCTCCTTCGGTTCTGCGTTGTCAGTAGGCTTCTTGTATGCCGAATATTCTCCTGTATTGATGTTTATCTTCGTTAATGCCAATAACAGCCCTATTTGCCCAAGGACTTGATATAGGCCACGATGTCCTTCATCTCCTCGGAGTCCTCGGCTATGGCCTGGCCCTTGCTGGCGTTGACGATGCACAAGTTTACGGCCTCCTCGAGGCTGTCCTGGGTTCCGCCCATGATGCCGAACTTTTTCTTTGAGCCGGCCCTCTCAAGTCCCCTTCCGTTGGGGTGGCAGGCGCTGCAAGCCTTTCTGCCCCCGAAGGCGGTTGCATCGTTAAAGAGCTTCTTGCCCCGCTCCACGTCTGACGCCGCAAAGGCGACTGAGAAGATTAATCCAATGGCTATCAAACAAAGAAGCATTGTCCTTAGAACTTTCATCTTGTTTCCTTTCCGCATGGATGTTTTGCCTCTGTTCTTCCTTCACAGATGTTCTTCTCAGAACGCCATATCCGGTTTCCAGACCTCCCATACCTTGCCCGCCAGATCAGGACCGGGCTTGAGAGTGGCCTTGCCTGGCTGCCAGCCCGAGGGCGTGGCCTCGCCGGTCTCCCGCACGTGCTGGAACGCCTTTACCTGCCTGATGAGCTCTGCCACGTTGCGTCCGACCGGCGGTGTCATCACCTCCATCGCCTGTATCACGCCGTCGGGGTCGATGAGGACCCGTCCTCTTATATCGACGCCCGCGTCCTCGTCGTAGACCCCGTAGACGCTCCCCACGCGGCCCCCTGCGTCCGAGAGCATCGGGAATGGCAC
>JARRNG010000119.1:0-7282 GCA_037385265.1 Nitrospirota bacterium | reverse complement strand
CCTCCCTGAAGCGGCCCTCTTCGCACTCTTTCACCAGGTCCCTGTTGGTGGCAGAGATTATCCTCACGTCCACCGTGATGTCCGTGGTTCCGCCGACCCTCCTGAAGGAGCCGCTCTCTATGGCCCGGAGGAGCTTGGACTGCAGGTTCAGGGGCATCTCGGCCACCTCGTCCAGGAAGAGGGTGCCCTCGTTGGCCACTTCGAAAAGGCCCTGCTTGTTCTGCGAGGCCCCCGTGAACGAGCCCTTCATGTGGCCGAACAACTCGCTTTCCAGCAGGCCCTCGGGGAAGGTGGCGCAGTTGATGGCCACGAAGTGCTTTCCCCCCCGGGGGCTCAGGTTGTGGAGGGCCAACGCCACGAGCTCCTTGCCAGTGCCCGACTCGCCGGTTATGAGCACGTTGGAGCTCGTCGCGGCGACCTTGGGGACCGCGCCGAGGAGCTGCTGCATCTTGGCGCTCTTGCCCACTATGTTGTCTATCTCGTAAGCGCTCTTCACCGTCTCCCGGAGGATGTTGACTTCCGTCTTGAGCTTCTTACGGTCGAGGGCGTTCTTGACGATGAGTCGGATTTCGTCTATCTTGAAGGGCTTGTGGATGTAGTCGTAGGCGCCGAGCTTCATGGCCTCCAGGGCCGACTCCATGGTGCCGAAGGCGGTTATCATTATGACCGCCGACTCCGGAGAGACCTCCTGGGCCTTGGCGAGTATGCCGAAACCGTCGGTCCCCGGCATCTTTATGTCCGTTATGACGAGGTCGAAGATGTCATTTTCGAGCCAGGACACCCCCTCTTTCCCGTTGGCGGCGGCCACGACGGAATAGCCCTCCGACTCCAGGAGCATGGTCAGTATCTCCCGCATGTTCTTTTCGTCCTCTACGACGAGTATCCTGTCGCCCGGCTTAGGCATGATTCCCCGGCATGATTATCCTAAAAGTAGTGCCCGACCCGGGCGAGCTCTGCAGCATCACCTTGCCCTTGTGGTCCTCGATTATCCTGCGCGCGATGCTCAATCCCAACCCCGTTCCCTCCGCCTTGGTGGTATGGAAAGGATAAAACACCTTCTCCTGTTCTTCAAGTGGTATGCCTTCGCCCGTGTCGGTGAAGGTTATCTCCACGTCCTGGCCCCGCCGAGAGGCGCCCACCTCTATGCTCCCTCCCGAGGGCATGGCGTCCAGGGCGTTGAGCCCCAGGTTCAGGAAGACCTGCTCCAGCCTGAGCTTGTCGGCGCTTATCGCCAGGGGCGAGGTATAGTTCTTCCTTATGACTACCCCGTTGGAGCTCTTGCTCCTCAGGAGGTCCAGGGTCTTGTCGAGAATGGCCGAGAGGTCGCACCGGTCCACCTCCAGCGCGCTGGGCCTGGAGTAGGTCAGGAAGTCGCCGATTATATGGTTGAGCCTGTCCATCTCGCTCAGGGCTATGGACATGAGCTTTTCCTTCTTCTCCGGGCTGACGGAGCTTTCCCTCAGCATCTCGATGGAGCCCTTGAGCGAGGCCAGGGGGTTTCTGATCTCGTGGGCCATGTTCGCCGAGAGCTCGCCTATGGTGGCCCACTTCTCCTTCTGCCTGACCTCTTCCGCCAGGCTCTTCAGGCGGGTCAGGTCCTGGAAGACGCCGATGAACCCGATGTCACTGCCCTTGGCGTCCTTCATCTTCGACACCGTGAGCCCCAGAATCTTCTCTCTCGCTCCTACTTCCAGCACCTCCTCCATGCGCGCCCCCTCGCTGAGGCTCTTCATGAAAGGAAAGACCTGAGAGACCTTCTTGCCTATGGCGTAGGCCCTGTGCCTCTCGGTTATCTCCTCGGCGGCCCTGTTGAAAATCAGTATCCTGCCGGCGAGGTCAGTGGTGAAGAGGCCGCTGGGGGTGTTTTCGATTACCTCCTTGTTGAACAGGGTGAGGTCCTCTATGAAGGTCTCCTTCTTCTCTATCCTCGACACCAGGTAGCCCATGAGGTAGGCCGTTAGGTAAAGGGCGAGCATGTGAGAGAAGATGTTGTAGAGGAAGTCCTTCTCGGTAAGAAGGGGGTCATGGGGAAGGGGGAGCAGTCCGTAGAACTGCAGGTTCACGAGGACCCCGTAGAGTATGCTCAGGAAGATGGCGTTGAAGTACCCGGCGGTCCTGCCCAGCACTGTCGCGGCGGATATGACGATGACCACCATGAGGGAGGAGAACCAGCTCTCGATGCCTCCGGTGAGGAAGATGAGCGCCACCACCGCCATGTCGTCGAGGATTATCTGGGCGTGGGCCAGCCTGCGGCTGGGACCGCGCCGAGGTGCAGCACCGAGGCCGGGAAGGGGAAGACATTGTAGCCGATCCGGAATATGAAGACCGTCCCCAGGAGGACGGTGACGAAAAAGACCCTGATGGCTATCAGGGTCTTTAGCTTTTTGAAAAGGGAATCGTCAGTCATCGGCCTTCGCTATTTGATCAGCGTCATCATCTTGAATATCGGCAGGTACATGGACACGATTATGAAGCCCACGGCGGTGCCGAGGAAGACCATGAGCAGAGGCTCCATCATGGCGGTCAGGTTCGCCACGGTGTTGTCGACCTCGTCGTCGTAGAAGTCGGCTATCTTTGTCATCATGGAGTCTATCGCCCCCGTCGATTCGCCGACGGCTATCATGTGCGTGACCATGGGAGGGAAGACTTTCGCCTTCATGAGCGGCTCGGCGAGGGTCTTGCCCTCGGTGACCGCCGATCTGACGTCCATTATGGCGTTTTCGATTATCTTGTTGCCCGCCGTCTTGGCCGTTATCTCGAGTCCGTCGAGTATGGGCACGCCGCTGGAGGTCAGGGTCCCCATGGTCCTTGTGAACTTAGAAATCGCAACCTTTCGCAGTAGCTCACCGAAGATGGGCAGCCTGAGCATGATTCTGTCCACCAAAAGCCTGCCCCGCCTCGTCTTCTTGAACCGGTTGAGGAAAATGAAGAAGCCCACCAGGAAAACCAGTATTATCAGGCCGCCAATGCCCTTCAGGAAGTTGCTGATGCCTACGACTATTTTCGTGGGCAGCGGGAGCGAGCCGCCGAGGGTCGTGAACATCTCCTGGAACACGGGGACGACGAACACCAGGATGACGGCCACTATGACTATGGCCACTACGGAGATGGTCGTGGGATAGACCAGGGCTCCCTTGACCTTCTTGGCCAGCTTCATCGCCTTCTCGATATAGGCGGCGAGCCTGTTGAGTATCGTGTCCAGGATGCCGCCCGTCTCGCCGGCCGCGACCATGTTGACATAGAGCTCGCTGAAGTGCTTGGGGTGCTTCGAAAGGGCGTCGGCGTAGGTGGAGCCGCTTTCGACGTCGGCCTTGATGGAGGCGAGGGCCTTGCCCAGGGTCTTGTTCTCGACCTGGGTGGAGAGTATATCGAGGGCCTGCACAAGCGGCAGGCCCGCGTCGATCATGGTGGCGAACTGCCTCGTGAAGACCACTATGTCCTTCTTCGAGACCTTCTTTTCGCCGAAGGAAAAGCTGAGAAAAGATTTCTTTTCCGTCTCGGTGATCGTGGTGGGAGTGATTCTTTTCGCCCTGAGCTTCGTCATGACCTCGTCCTTGGACGAGGCCGTCATCTGCCCGGACTCCACGGTTCCCTGCATGGTCTTACCCGACCACTGGTAAACGATAGCGGCCATTTCTTATGCCCCCCTCTTCACAGCTTCTCCCGCCCTCTGGAGCATCTGTACGAGCTCCTCCACGTTTGTGGAGCGGCCCAGGGCGTCCTCGTAGGAGATCAGCCCCTTCCTGTAGAGCTCCAGGAGCGATTGGTTCATCGTCTGCATGCCGTGCTTCGCCTGTCCGGTCTGCATCATGGAGTAAATCTGGTGTATCTTGTCCTCTCTGATTAGGTTCCTGATGGCCGGGCTGAAAAGCAGCACTTCCAGGGCCAGGACGCGTCCGCGTCCGGTCTTCCTGGGGATGAGCTGCTGGGCTATGATCCCTTCGAGGACGAAGGACAGCTGGACGCGGATCTGTTCCTGCCTGTGCGGCGGAAAGACGTCGATTATCCTGTTGATGCTCTGGATGGCCGAGTTGGTGTGAAGGGTGGCAAAGGTCAGGTGTCCCGTTTCCGCCACGGTAAGGGCCGATTCGATGGTCTCGAGGTCCCTCATCTCTCCGATTAGTATGACGTCCGGGTCCTGCCTAAGGACGTACTTCAGGGCGGCGGCGAAGGAGTTGGTGTCGGATTTCACCTCCCGCTGGTTGACCAGGCACTTCTTGTGCCCGTGCAGGTATTCGATGGGGTCCTCGATGGTTATTATGTGGTCGCTCCTTTCGGAGTTTATCCTGTCTATCATGGCGGCGAGAGTCGTGGACTTTCCGCTTCCCGTGGGGCCGGTGACGAGTATCAGTCCGCTGGGCTTCTTGGAGAGGTTGGCCACCACCTCGGGTATGCCGAGCTGCCTGAAGGTCATTATCTCGAAGGGGACCGTCCTGAAGGCCCCGGCCACCGCCCCCCGCTGCATGAATATGTTGGCCCTGAACCTGCTGAGACCCTTGAGGCCGAAGGAGAGGTCGAGCTCGTTGTTCGCCTCGAAGGAGTGCTTCTGGGCGTCAGTCAGTACGCTGTAGCATAGGGCCTTCGTCTCGACGGGCTTGAGGGCGGGATACCCCTCCAGGGGCCTGAGCCTTCCGTCGACCCGGATGAGGGGGGAAATCCCGGTGGTGACATGGAGGTCCGAGGCCCCCATGTCGATCATCGTCTTCAGCATTTCATACAGCGAAAGTTCCATCTTCCTTCACCTCGCCGGAGTTAGTCTCCAAACGTGACCCTCAGCACCTCCTCGATGCTGGTCACGCCGTTTTTTACATGGGTCAGGCCCGACATCCTCAGGGTCTTCATCCCGTTGCGCATTGCGGCCTTCTTGAGCTCGTCGGTGTTGGCGCCTTCAAGTATGAGCTCCTTTATCTCGTCGTTGAGAACCATTACCTCGAAAATTCCGAGCCTCCCCTTGAAGCCGGAGCCGTTGCAGGCCGGGCACCCCTTGCCCTTGTAGACCTTGATGGTCTTGGCCTCCTCCTCCGAAAAGCCCACCTTGATGAGGGCTGGCTCGGGCACGTTGTCCTCCACCTTGCACTTCTGGCATATCCTCCTGCCGAGCCTCTGGGCCATAATCAGTATGACGGAAGACGAGACGAGGAAGGGCTCGATGCCCATGTTGAGGAGCCTGTTGACGGTGCTCGGGGCGTCGTTGGTGTGAAGGGTGCTGAGCACCAGGTGGCCGGTGAGGGCGGCCTTGATGGCGATTTCGGCCGTCTCGAAGTCTCTTATCTCGCCCACCATTATGATGTCGGGGTCCTGCCTGAGGAAGGCCCTGAGGGCCGAGGCGAAGGTGAGGCCTATCTCCTCCTTCACGTGGACCTGGTTTATCCCCATGAAGTTGAACTCCACCGGGTCCTCGGCGGTCATGATGTTGGTGTCGGGCTTGTTCAGGTGCGTGAGGCCCGAATAGAGCGTCACGGTCTTCCCGCTTCCCGTGGGGCCGGTGACGAGTATCATGCCGTAGGGTTTTTCGAGGGCCCACATGAAGTCCTGGAGCGCCTTCTCCTCAAAGCCCAGCTTCGTGAGGTCCACCTGGAGGCTGGACTTGTCCAGGAGCCTGAGGACTGTCTTTTCCCCGAAGAGTGTGGGCAGGGTGGAGACGCGGAAGTCTATTTCGCGCCTCTTCCCCAGCTTGAGCTTTATTCTGCCGTCCTGGGGGAGCCTCCTTTCGGCGATGTCCAGGCGGGCCATTATCTTCACCCTCGAGGTGAGGGCGGCCCTTATCTTCACCGGCAGGTTCATGACCGTGTACATGACTCCGTCCACCCTGTAGCGGACACGCAGGGAGGTCTCGTAGGGCTCTATGTGGATGTCGCTCGCGCCGGTCTTCACGGCGTTGACGAATATCCCGTTGACGAGTTTTATGATGGGCGCCTCGACGTCGGCTACCATCTCGGCGTCTTCCTGCTCCTCTACAGCCTCCACTCCGTCGAGGGCGCTTCCCACCACGGAGTCGAAATCGTCGACGTTCACCATCGGGCCGTCGTCGGCGTCGCTGAACGGGCCTCCTGCCACGTCCTCGTCATCACTGAGCGTGTAGTCCCTCGCCTCCAGTATCTTGGAGGACTCCTCGGGGTCGGCCGTCTTGGTGGCCGTGGCGGCCCCCTGGGCGCCCCTGAGCCCCCCGCCGTAGGTCTGGTTGATGGCGTTCACTATGGCGGATTCGCTGGAGACCGCCACCTCCACGTTGTATCCCGTCATGAACTTGACATCGTCGATGGCAAAGACATTGGAGGGGTCCGTCATCGCGATGGTCAGGGTAGCCCCGACCCTCGAGACCGGGATCATGACGTATTTCTTGGCGCCGTCGATGCCGCGCTCCTGGAGGTTAATGGCCGGCACGCCGAACTGCCTGCTGAGGAACGACACGAGCCTTTCCTCGGTAAGGTATCCGAGCTTGACCAGATTGGTGCCCAGCCTGCCGCCCACCGACTGCTGCATCTCCAGGGCCTTTTTAAGCTGGTCCTCGGTTATTATGTCCTCTGAAACCAGGAGCCGCCCCAGCTTTTTAGTCATACCTTTAAAATATATAAAAAATCATTTAAAGTCAACCCAATAGATTAAGTTTCTTATTGTAAAGGGTTAAATTTTCATAATCATTAGTGCCTTGCGCCCCCGGGGGGCGCTTTACTGGGCCGGCTTTTTTCGAAGATAATAAGTGATATGACTTTTCCCAGGGCATTCTTGATGGTGCTCATCGCCCTTGCCGTGGCCGTCTCCCCGGCCTCCGGCGAGGTGACGGAGCACGTCCTCCCCAACGGCCTGAAGGTCATCGTCGAAGAGGACCACACCATGCCTCTTGCCGTCTTCCAGATATGGTACCGCGTGGGGTCCAAGGACGAGGAGCTGGGGCTGACCGGCATCAGCCACGTCCTGGAGCACATGATGTTCAAAGGCACCGATAAGTACGGCCCGGGCGATATCTCGCGCACGGTCATGCGCTACGGCGGCACCGACAACGCCTTTACGTCGCGGGATTACACCTCCTACTTCCAGATCCTGCCCTCGGACGAGATAGGGCTTTCCTACGATATAGAGTCCGACAGGATGCGGAACCTGACCCTGGACCCCGGCGAGACGGTTTCGGAGAGAAACGTGGTCATGGAGGAAAGGAGGCTCCGCTACGAGGACGACCCCCAGAACGCTTTATTCGAGAACGTGGTCGCCGAGGCCTTCAGGGCCCACCCCTACCAGTGGCCCGTCATAGGGTGGATGTCGGACCTGGCCAACATCCAGAGGG
>JARRNG010000118.1:0-4235 GCA_037385265.1 Nitrospirota bacterium | reverse complement strand
TGAAGGCCCTCAACGTACTCGATGAAACGTTCAACGGTGCGCCAGGTGCACAATAAGTGCACAGTTTGGAAGTGAAAGGGGCTACGGTATGAACCGCAACCCTTTGATTTTGACTGGGGGGCCGCCGGGGATTCGAACCCCGGACCCGCTGATTAAGAGTCAGCTGCTCTACCAACTGAGCTAGCGGCCCGATAAAGATGGCGCGCCTGAGAGGATTCGAACCTCCGACCCTCGGCTCCGGAGGCCGATGCTCTATCCACTGAGCTACAGGCGCAAATTCCATATCTGCGACGCCCACCCAAACGCTCAAATCTCAATGGGGTGGGCGAGGGGACTCGAACCCCCAACACCTGGAGCCACAGTCCAGTGCTCTAACCATTGAGCTACGCCCACCGAGGCAAAAAGTATTATAACGTAAAAACATCAAAAATAAAAATGGCGCGCCAGGGAGGATTCGAACCCCCGACCCGTGGCTTAGAAGGCCACTGCTCTATCCGACTGAGCTACTGGCGCATGCTAACAGACACATCGGGGCGAGAGGATTTGAACCTCCGACTCCCTGCTCCCAAAGCAGGTGCGCTACCAGGCTGCGCCACGCCCCGGATACTCTCTTAAGTTACTAAATAATCAGCATTAAGTCAAACAACCCAATCGGCTCGCGACTGGCTTCGGGCTCGAATCCGGAGGTCACCTCAGGGGAGCCCGAAGAATTGTCTTCCCGCCATGGCAGTCCTCTAATTTCCAAAGCCTCGTCAACCGTGAAGCATCTGTCCTAAACGCACGGAGGCCGCAGGACCTCCACGGCATCGCACATGCATTCAAGGAGCTTCCTTGAGAAGAAAAACTTCTTACTTGTTCATTAAATATGAACATATCGCGGAAGAAGAAGAAATATTGCTTGAAACAAATTAAAGCAGTCCAATATAATATTAGCGAAATAAATTTTATGAGATGGGCCCCACAGAGGGCCGGCAAGAGGTGCCCTAATTGCCTTTTAACGCCTTGTCCGAGACGGACTTCACCAACAGGAACAGCGAGCTTTCATTTCTCGGGCGCGTGGCGGAGCTTAGCACGGAGGGGTTCGCCAGCAACGTGGTCGTCGAGGGGGCGAGGGGCATCGGCAAGACCGAACTTCTCAAGCAGTTTCACAGGTCCCTCTTCTGGAAGACCGACCACGTGGTCCCCTTTTACTACGGCTTCCAGCGCGCCGCCCTGGGAGGGGAAAACTTCGCCAGGGACTACCTCTCCAGGTTCGTGAGGCAGTTCATAGCCTACCTGAAGCAGGACCCCTCTTTGGCCCTCAACCGGGTGGTGCCACTTCGCAGGCTCATGCCGCTTTACTCGTCGGCGGGACACGGCTGGATGATAGAGATCGTCGAGGACCTGGAGGAGCAGATGAGAAGCGGCGACGTCCATTCGCTTCTTCTGGGCGCCATCTCAGTGCCAGTGGTGTCGGCCGCAAGGAGCGGGATGCCGGTAATGGTTCTGCTCGACGACTTCCACCTTGCGGCCTGGCTCTACCGGGACCGCCCTGGCGACACCCGGGGAATGGTGAGCCTCTTCGAAGACGCGATTAACAGCGCCCTCTGCCCCCACGTTCTGACCGGTTCGCCCGAGGGCGCACTGGAGTCAATCCTCTCGGACGACGCCCTCCGGGGCAAGACCGGAAAGATGACACTCTCTTCCCTTCCCGAGGACGAGGCCTTCGCCTTCTTCCGCAGCTTCGGAGCGCGCCTGGGGCTCACGGTGGGCGATGACTGCCTGAAGTTCATGGGCCTTCTCGGCGGAAACCCCCTCTATATCAAGAACCTGGCCAGGTGCCTCTGGAGGCAGAACCGGCTGAAGGTCTCGGACGAGGACTTCTGGGAATGTTACGGCTACGACGTGACAAGCGGCGACACGTCTTTATACTGGTCCTCTGTGCTCGGCGGATTCCTGGCCAATGCCAAGCAGCGCTCCATCGCTCTGGAGCTTCTGATGCACCTGCTGGAAACTGCTGGAAACGTCCGGCGCGTGGACCGGCTCTCGATGGAGCTCGGCGTGCGGGAGGCGGAGTTGCAGGAAGTTGTCCGCGCCCTCGAAAAGGGAGGCATGCTCAGGGCCACCGGGGGGCTTCGCTTGCCGGCCGACCCGGTGCTTGAGGATTTCATACGGGCCTCTTACCTCAGAGAGACAAAGGGCTACGACAACGAAAAGGCAAGGAGCCTCATACGGTCCCAGCGCCGCACCGTCGGCGGGGACTCGGAGAGTTTCGAGATTGTCATCCCCATGACCCAGGACGCCGAGCTCGTTGCGGCGAGGGCCGTCGAGCAGCTCTGCTCGAGGATCAACCTCAAGCCCGACCTCGTCAGCCAGTTCCAGCTTGCCATCATCGAGGCCTGCCTTAACGCCATGGAGCACAGCGGAAGCTACGACAAGAAGGTCCGGCTGAAGTTCTCCATCAACAGGGAGAGGGTCGAGATATCCATAGAAAGCCCGGGCAAGGCCTTCGCGCCCGAGGGGGTCGGCTTCCCCACGGTGGAAGAAAAACTGGCCTCTGGAGACAAGCGGGGATGGGGGCTCAGGCTGATGCGCGAGTTGATGGACGAGGTGCGCTTCTATCCCACCGACGAGGGGACGAAGGTCGTCCTGGTAAAGAAAATAACGCCAAACGAGGTAACGGAAAAATGAGCGGCTTCATGGTATTGACCGAAAAGTTCGACGACATGGCGGTGATCAGACCGGAGGGCTACCTGAACAACATCGTCGGCGAGAAGCTTGAGAAGGAATGTGCGGCGTGCCTGGAAATGGGGCTGAAGGCCATCGTGCTGGACTTCAAGAAGATAGAGTTCATAAACAGCATAGGCATCTCCATACTGCTTAGCGTAATCGAGAAGCTCGACAAGTCCGCCAGCAGGCTGTGCTTTTCGAGCCTCAGCATCGCCCACAAGGAGACTTTCGACATGCTGGGCCTCACCAGTCACGTCGAGACCTTCAAGGACGAGGCCGAGGCCCTCGAACGCCTGGAAGCCGAAGCGAAGAAATGAATACCGAGCTCAAGCGCATCCTCTACAACATCACCGCCCTGGCGGACCTCGGAGAGGAGATCACCAGCGAAAAGAGTTTCAACGAGAAGATTCGTTCGGTCCTCTATGTCGTCTCCGGCACCTTCCTCGCCGTCAAGG
Source organism: Nitrospirota bacterium (assembly GCA_037385265.1). Classification (GTDB taxonomy): domain Bacteria; phylum Nitrospirota; class Thermodesulfovibrionia; order Thermodesulfovibrionales; family JdFR-86; genus JARRNG01. Next base: position 1,071 of record JARRNG010000118.1, on the reverse strand, counting down.
GGGCCATCTTCATATATGACGGAGAAGGCGGGGCCCTCGTCCCCATCGCGCTTAAGGGCTGGAGCGAGGCCGACCTCGAATCGCTGACCCTCGACTTTCAGGAGCCGCTTAAAAGGAACGAGGCGTACCTCCTGGGAGGCGGAAACGGCGACTTCGCCGTCCTTTCCCTCGAGGCAACCTCGTCATTGCGCGACGGAGGCGCCGAGGTCTTCGTGCCTCTCTGGGCCAGGGACGAATTCATAGGCGCCCTCGTCCTGAGCGACAAGTTCACCTCCGAGGAGTACAGCGCCGAGGACCTGGAGCTCCTCAGGGCCATCTCCAGCCAGATCGCCATAGCAATTCAGAACCACAACTTCTTCACCGACCTGTCGGCCAACCTAGAGAAGAACAAGAAGCTCCTCGAGGACATGCGCCTCATATATCACGACACCATCCAGGCCTTCGCGGCGGCCATCGACGCGAAGGACGTTTGCACGAGGCACCATTCCCACAGGGTGGCCAAATACGTGGTGGCTATAGCCCGCGAGCTCGACTGGAGCGCCGAGGACGTCGAGGGGATATACATAGCCGGCCTGCTGCACGACGTGGGCAAGATTATCATCCACGACCGGATACTGAGCAAAGGCAGCGCCTTGACGGAGGAAGAGATCCGCGAGATAAGGCAGCACCCGAGGATATCCTACGACATAATTTCCAAGATCAGGTTCCCCTGGAAAGACGTAGTTCAGAGCGTCAAGCACCACCACGAGCGGCCCGACGGCAACGGGTATCCCGACGCGCTTCTGGATGCCGAGCTAAGCGAGGGCGCCAAGATACTTTCCCTGGCCGACGCCTTCGACGCCATGACCACCGACAGGCCCTACAGGGCCGCGATGGGGCTGAAAGAGGCGATCGACGAGCTCAGGAGGTGCCTGGGCACCCAGTTCGACCCCAGGATCATGAACGCCTTCTGCAAGGCCCTCGACAAGGAGATAAAAGGCGAACTGCCGGATCCAAACATCCTTCCGAACCTAAACGGCGACTTCGACACCTCGGTCATAACCGACCTTCTGGAAGCCACCATCCTTGAAC
>JARRNG010000117.1:0-4244 GCA_037385265.1 Nitrospirota bacterium | reverse complement strand
AAATAAGTTTTTATACTTGGCCAGCGGCACGGCCGAGGCGATGGCGAACCCGTCGAGGTAGCTCGTGTGGTTGGGGGCTATGATGAAGGGCGGCTCGGGTATGTTTTCGAGCCCCCGCGCCTCGAGCCGGAAAAATAGTCTAAAAATGGCCTTCTGCATCATTGCCGCCGCGGCCGTCAAGGGCCACTCCCGGGCTTGCCTGGCCAGGCCAGCCCTCTTCTTCTCCTCCTCCGAGGGCTCTCCCCAGAGGGCCTCGTCCATGCTCCCGGCCTCCACCTCTCCGCCCGCCCTGAGCCTGGAGACGAGCGCGCCCACGGTGCGCACCTCGTAGGCGAAGCTGTCGGGAAGCTTCACCGAAAACTCCCTCTCCAGCGACGAGACCATCTCGAGCCTCTTGAGGGAGTCAAGCCCCAGGTCGAGCTCCAGGTCGTCGGCGGCGCGTATCGGGCCGGGCTCCTCCGAAAGCTGCCGCAGGCGCCTTAGCACCCTCCGGGAGAACTCGTCCGAGAGGGCCGGGTCCTCCTCTTTCAGCTCCTTCCTCCCCCGTACGATGTCGGCGACCATGAAGCGCCTGAGCTTACCGAGCGGCGTCCTCGGAAGCGGCCCCTCGGTGAGCGTGTAGCCCGAGATGCGCATGTGCGAGGCTATGTCTCCGGAGACCTCCTTTATCTCTCTTCTCATCTCCTCCTCGAAATCCCCCTCCGCAAGCCTGCCCCGGTCGGGCACTATGGCGGCGTGGAGCCTTCCCTCGCGGCTCAGAACGCATATGTCCTTTATAAGCGGTATGGCCAAGTAGAGCTTCTCCACGTCCTCGGGATAGACGTTCTTACCGGAGGCCAGGACGATGACCTCCTTGGCCCGGCCCGTGAGGAATAGATAGCCCTCGCCGTCGAAATATCCGAGGTCGCCGCTAAGGAACCATCCGTCCCTCAGCGCCTGGGCCGTGGCCTCCTCGTTTCTGTAGTATCCCCTCATCACCATGGGCCCCTTTATGGCGACCTCACCTACGCCCTTTTCGTCGGGATCCTTTATTCTTATCTCCGCGCCCTTTACCGCCCTGCCTGCGGAGCCGGCCTTCCTCCGGTCCAGGGGGTTGAAGGTGACTATCGGGGAGGTCTCGGTGAGGCCGTAGCCCTCCACAACGGTGAAGCCCAGGGCCTCGAGGTCCCTCATCACCTGGGGCTCGAGCCTCGCGCCGCCGCAGGCGAAGAACCTGAAGCCTCGCCCGAGCCTTCTTCCGAAAAAGTGTCGCCCGGCGTTGAGGCCCGTCCTTTCCCTGAGCCATCCCAACGCCCCGACCGACCAGAGGGCGGCGCGCCCCAGCGGCAGGGGAAGCTCCCGCATCCGGCCGTATATCCTGTCCCGCATGAGCTCGAGCATCAGGGGCACGGCCACGACCACCGTGACCCCATTTGCCTTGACGGCATCCACTATGTCATTGCCCCCCAGCCCCCGGGGATAGGTCACTTCCCCTCCCACCAAAAGGGGGAGCACGAAGGTGCACATGAAGGGGTAGGCGTGGTGAAGCGGCAGGGCCGAGAGCACGTTTTCTCTGGAGCCGACGAGGTTTACCTCCCTGACCGCCTCGGCGTCGGAGCACAGGTTCCCGTGGGTGAGCATCACCCCCTTGGGGGCGCCCGTGGTGCCGGAGGTGTAAAGGAGCGAGGCCAGGTCTTCGTCCTCGGCCTCCTCGTAATTGGCCTCCGGCGATAAGCCCGAACCGTGTTTCTCCAGGTCTATGGAGTCCATGTTCAGGGGCGTTATGCCGAGCCCCTCCGAGGCTTTGCCGACAGCCACGGACGTCCCCTCGGAAAAGACCACGGCACCGGACCCGGAATGCTCGAGAATGTTCCTCATCTCTCCGGCCGAGAGCCTCGCGTCCATGGGCACGGCCACGCACCCGTTCACGAGGGCGCCCATGTAGAAGGCGCACCACTCGGGCCTGTTTTCGGCGACTATGGCCACGCGGCCGCCCCTCGAGAGGCCACATTCCCTCAGAAGCGCCGCGGCCCCTCGCGACATGCCAAGAAACCCGCCGTAGGTGATTGAAGTCCACCCCCCCTTAGTGGGAACGTGAAAGGCGGTCTTTTCCTGATGCCTGAGCGCCGAGGCGATTAGGGCGCCGTGGAGGCTCAACTCTTTCTCCCGAGAAGATCGAGGGCCTTATTGTGCAGCGCCGCGTTGGCCGAGGCCAGTATCGTGGTTATGTGCTCGAGGCCGGCCTCGACTCCGCCCAGGTCCCTGCCCTCTGTGTCGGTGAAGATGCCTCCGGCCTCCCTCACCAGGAGCCATCCGGCGGCGAAGTCGAAGCTCCTCGAAAGCGAGGGCACCACGAAGACGCTCGCCCCGCCTGCGGCGAGGTACGCCAGGGCCAGGGCGGTGGAGCCCAGGCAGCGGGCCTTCCTGGTCTGGGAAAGGAGGGGCATCAGCCTGGGTATCTCCCTGCCGGGCACGTGGGCGTCGAAGGCCACGAGCCTAAGTATGTCGTCCCGCTGGGTGGCGATCCTCTCCCCATTCTTGAAGGCGCCCCCGCCCTTTTCGGCCCAGAACTCGTCGCCGTTTGCGAGGTTCAATATATAGGCGAGCTCGACGCCCCGAAGCGCCTTTCCATCGGAGACGGCTATGGAGGTGCAATAGAAGGGTATGCCCGCCGCCGCGTTGCGGCTTCCGTCGACGGGGTCCACAAGGACGCGCCTGCCGCCCCCGCCGTTTAGCTCCACGAAGCCCGCCTCCTCGGATATCACGCTCAGGGGAAGGCCCGAGGCCTCGAGGCCGCGGATTATTATCTCCTCGGCCTTAGTGTCCAGGGGGTGGGTGGCGTCTCCCGCCGCGCCCCTGGGCAGGGCCTCCTCGGAGACGCTGGGCGGGCCCGGCTTTATCTCCCTGAGGAGCCTCCTTCCGATATCCCTTAGGACCTCGAGCATCATGGATATTTTAAGTCAATCGCCCGCATCCCACAAGCTTCCGGGCCCGGCGGGGCCTCTTTGGCTCGAATATGGCTTGTTGACATAGGATAATGGGGATTGCTATAAATAGTGATGCTCGAGAAGACCGAAAAGATATGGATGGACGGAAAGCTCGTACCCTGGGACGAGGCAAACGTGCATGTGCTCACCCACTCGCTCCACTACGGGCTCGGCGTCTTCGAGGGCATCAGGTGCTACAGCACCGAAAAGGGCCCCGCGGTCTTCAGGCTGAGGGAGCACGTAAGGCGGCTCATCAATTCGGCCCACGTCTTCCTGATGAAGATACCCTTCTCCGAGGAGGAGATAGTCTCGGCCACCATCGAGACCATAAAGGCCAACGGCCTCAGGGAGTGCTACGTGAGGCCCATAGCCTTCATCGGCTACGGCGCCATGGGACTTTACCCCAAGGGCAACCCGATAAACCTGGCCATAGCGGCCTGGCCCTGGGGCGCCTACCTGGGCGAGGAGGGCCTGGAAAAGGGCATCAGGGTTAAGACCTCCTCGTTCGTGCGCACCCACGTGAACACCAACATGACCAGGGCTAAGGTCTGCGGCTACTACGTAAACAGCCAGCTGGCCAAGCGGGAGGCCCTCATGTGCGGCTACGACGAGGCCCTGCTCCTGGACGCCGACGGCTACGTCTCGGAGGGAAGCGGCGAGAACATCTTCGTCGTAAGGGACGGCAAGTTAAAGACCACGCCGCCCACGAGCATCCTCGAGGGCATCACGCGCGACAGCATCCTCACCATCGCCAGGGACGAGGGCGTGGCCGTAAAGGAGGAGCGCTTCACCCGCGACGAGGTGTACATCTCCGACGAGGCTTTCTTCACGGGGACCGCCGCCGAGATAACCCCCGTGAGGGAACTCGACGGAAGGGCCATAGGCTCGGGCAAGCGCGGCCCGCTGACCGAGAAGCTCCAGAGGAAGTTCTTCGACACCGTGAAGGGCAAGGACCCGAAGTACGGACACTGGCTCACCTACCTCTGAGACCCCAGACTCCGCTGGCCAAACCCTTGACATCCCCGAGCACCGTAAATACACTTATCTCTAAGCGGAAATCTCAGGGCAAAGGCGAGGTGCTCAATCGGCAGCGCGATACTGAGGAAGGAAGTAAACGAAAGCCTCTCGAGGATAAAGCAGGCCGACCTCGTGGTCGGCATACCCAGCTACAATAACGCCTCCACCATAGGCCACGTGGTCAGGGCGGTCCAGGCGGGCCTGGCCAAGTATTTCCCGGACATGCGCTCCGTGATAGTGAACTCCGACGGCGGCTCCTCG
>JARRNG010000116.1:2152-6456 GCA_037385265.1 Nitrospirota bacterium | reverse complement strand
GGCAGGAATCGAACAATTTCTAACTAAACCAATCCAGAAGCAGACCTTGGCTGTCGCGGTTAATAGAGCATTCAACAAGCAATAATGGAGCCGGGGAGGAGGGTCGAACTCCCGACCTGCTGATTACGAATCAGCTGCTCTACCACTGAGCTACCCCGGCTCAAGAGGTATATTTTACACCAAGAGCCTACTTCCGTTTCAATTCGACCTCGATGTAGGGCTTGTGAAGCCCCGCCAGGGCGGGCTCCACGTGGGCCACTATGTCGGCCAGGTTCGGGAAATCGTGGAGCAGCCTGTCCTCGACGTGGTGGGCTATGTCGTGGGCCTTCCTGATGGAGATCTCTGGGTCCACCTGGATGTGTAGGTCCAGGTACACGTGCTGGGGCGTGCCCCGGGTCCTTATGCCGTGGCAGCCCTTTACGCCCTCCACCTCCGCGACCACGGCCTCGATGGCGTTGGTGTCTATGCAGACGGTGTCCACGAGGACGTCCGAGGCGCTCTTTATTATCTCGTAGCCTATCCTGGCGATGAAGACGGTTATGACTATGCCGGCTATCGCGTCGGCCATGGGGTAGCCGAGCCTCGTAAACAGGAGGCCGACCATGACGGCGAAGGAGGCGAAGATGTCGCTCTTGGTGTGCAGGGCGTCGGCCACCAGGAAGTCGCTCCCGAGCTGCCTGCCGCGCTTCATCTCGTAGAACATGACGAAGGCGTTTACTGCCATGGTGCAAAGGAGGATAACGAAGCTCATGTTCGGCGCCACGGTCTCGTGCCCCACGGTGAAGGAGTGATATACGCGCTTCAGGATCTGGAAGCACGTGCCGAATATCATCAGGGAGATAATTATGGTGAATAGGTTCTCGAACTTCTTGTGCCCGTAGGGGTGTTCTTCGTCCGGGGGGTGCGAGGCTATCCATATGCCCACTAGGCCCACCACGTTGGAGACCCCGTCGAAGAGCGAGTGGAAGCCGTCGGACATCATCCCGAGGGAGCCCGTGAGGTATCCCCAGGTTATCTTGGCCACGGCCACGCTCTCGTTTAGGACGAGCGTGACGATGAGGACCTTCCGGACCCTGGGCGTGTACTCCTCGGGCGTTACCGCGTGAACATGTCCGTGGTCATGGCCGTGCATGATTTCCTGAACTCCTCGAAGCGGTCTTCTCCTATTGCCTCCCTCATCTTCCTGAAAAACTCCAGGTAGAAGTGGAGGTTGTGAATCGTGTTGAGCCTCATCGAAAGTATCTCCCTCGCCATGTACAGGTGCCTCAGGTACCCCCGCGAGTAATTGCGGCAGGTATAGCAGCCGCACTCGGGGTCCAGGGGGCCGGGGTCTTCCTTGTACTCGGCCCGCTTGATGCTCACCCGCCCCCGGCTCGTAAAGAGGGTGCCGTTTCGCGCGTTCCTCGTGGGCATCACGCAGTCGAACATGTCGAAGCCCGCCCCCACGGCCTCGAGGACGTCGCCGAGGTCCCCGATGCCCATGAGGTAGCGGGGCTTGTCTCGGGGAAGCCTGGGCCCCGTGAACTCTATTATCTCATACATCGTCTCTTTTGGCTCTCCCACGCTCAGCCCCCCCACGGCGTAACCGTCGAACCCCAGTTCGGTTATCTCGGCCATGCTCCGCTCCCTGAGGTCAGGATACATCCCCCCCTGGACTATGCCAAAGAGCAGGGCCCTTTCCTCCGCCCCGTCGGCCGCGGCCCCCTCCTCGTGTGCCTCCTTGCACAGCCGGGCCCACCTGGTGGTGAGGTCGAGGGATTTCTCGGTGTACTCTCTCGTCGAGGGGTAGGGGGTGCACTCGTCGAAGGCCATGATTACGTCGGCGCCCAGGGCGTGCTGTATCTCCATGGCGCGGGCGGGCGTCAGGAAATGCATGGTCCCGTCGAGGTGGCTGCGGAACTCGACGCCCTCTTCGGAGATCCTCCTCAGGGCCGAGAGGCTGAAGACCTGGAACCCCCCGCTGTCGGTCAGCACCGGGCCCCGCCAGTTCATGAAGCCGTGGATGCCCCCGAGCCTGCGCACGGTCTCGTGGCCGGGCCTCAGGTACAGGTGGTAGGTGTTGGCAAGAATTATTTCGGTCCCCGCCTCTTTGAGCTCCTCGGGGCTCATGGCCTTGACCGTGGCCTGGGTGCCCACGGGCATGAAGGCGGGCGTGTTTACGGCTCCTCTTCGGGTGTCGAGTCTGCCCAGGCGCGCCCTTCCGGAGACGGCCGTCAGACGATATCCCATAGCTCCGGCGGCGTCTCCTCGGGGGGCGGCTGGCCAAGGAGGGTGAGGGCCTTCCTGACGGCGTCGTCGGCGCCTTCGGCCTCCACAACGCCGTCGATGTCCCAAGTGCCGATGCCCACCACGGGCTTGCCGAGCTGGAGCGAGAAGGCTATTTCCGAGAGGGTGCCGTACTCGCCGCTTACCGCGATTACGGCGTCGGCGGTGCGGGCGATTATCACGTTGCGGCCCATGCCCATCCCGGTGGCGATGGGCACGTCGATGTATTCGTTCGCGCTCTTCTTGGAGTCCTGTGGGAGGATGCCCACCGTGGTCCCGCCGGCCCGCTTGGCGCCCTTGGCCGCGGCCCTCATGATTCCGCCCAGGCCCCCGCAAAGGAGCACGGAGCCCGAAAGGGCTATAAGGGCTCCAGCCTGCTCGGCGGCTTTAAGCATGTCCTTTCGGGCCTGGCGGCCGCCTATGACGGCGATTATGTTGCGCCTGGGCGCTTTCTCAACCACATGCTGATTATATTAGATTACGCATATGCGGTCAAATAAATCGTGCCCGGTTGTGTTGCCAATCCGCCGCTTACTTAGTAAAATAAACCAATGGAACGGAAAGTTGTGAAGGCGATACTGCCCGCCGCCGGTCTTGGCACGCGCTTCCTGCCCGCCACCAAGGCGTCGCCCAAGGAGATGCTCCCCATCGTGGACAAGCCTCTCATCCAGTACGCCGTCGAGGAGGCCGAGTCCTGCGGGATAGATGAATTCATCATCATCACCGGCAAGCACAAGCGGCCCATAGAGGACCACTTCGACGTCGCCTTCGAGCTCGAGGAGACCCTGAGGAGAAACGGCAAGGAGGCCCTCTTGAGCCAGATAAATATCTTTGGTCACGTTGATTTCGCCTTCATAAGGCAGGGTGTCGCGATGGGGCTTGGCCACGCCGTGTATTGCGCGCACAATTTCGTGGGCGACGAGCCCTTCGCGGTGCTCCTGAGCGACGACGTCATACCTCCGGGGGAGACACTGCTCAGGGACATGCTCGGCCTCTTCGAGGAACTCGGGGCGCCGGTGGTCGCGCTCATGAGGGTGCCCCGGGAGGAGATTTCCAAGTACGGGGTGATTGGGGGCGAGGATAGGAAGCCGGGTGTTTTCAGGATCAAGGACCTGGTGGAGAAGCCTTCGCCGGAGGACGCCCCCTCGGAGCTGGCGGTGATTGGGCGGTATATCCTCACTCCCGACATATTCGAGGTTCTCGGGTCGCTGCCTCCGGGGAGGGGCGGCGAGATACAGCTTACGGACGCCATAAAGGTCCTCGCCGAGCGGAGGCCGGTTTACGGAATGGTGTTCGAGGGGAAGAGATACGACGCCGGCAGCAAGCTCGGGTTTCTGAAGGCCACGGTGGATTTCGCCCTCCAGGACGAGGAGCTTTCGGGCGAGTTCGGCAAATACATCCAGGAGGCAGCCTCGAGAATCAAGGGCTGACAGGGTATACTTAGCCATGGGCGGAAAGGAGCAAATTGGCTGAAAAGGCAGAAAAGGACAAGGCCGTCGCAGAGGAGCAGGCGGAAGAGGTAAAGATACCGGACGAGCTTCCGGTGCTTCCCGTGAGGGACATCGTCGTCTTCCCGTACATGATACTTCCGCTCTTCGTGGGCAGGGACGTCTCCATCAAGGCGGTGGATGAGGCCCTCAATGGCGACAGGATGATACTGCTGCTCACCCAGAAGGACGTCAGCGTCGAGACCCCCGCCCCGGAGGACCTCTACAGGACCGGGGTGGTGGGAATGGTGATGAGGACGCTGAAGCTTCCGGACGGCAGGGTGAAGGTCCTCGTCCAGGGCGTCACCAAGGCCAGGGTGGTGGACTTCACCAGGAGCGACGAGTTCTTCATGGCCAGGATAGAGAAGGTGGAGGAAGAGCAGCCCCCCGAGATTACCATCGAGGTGGAGGCCATGATCAGGACGGTGAAGGAGCAGATGGAGAAGGCCGTCTCCCTGGGAAAGAGCGTCCTGCCCGACATAATGGTGGTCATAGAGAACCTCGAGGAGCCCGGGCGGCTCGCCGACCTGGTGGCCTCCAACCTGGGGCTCA
>JARRNG010000116.1:0-2105 GCA_037385265.1 Nitrospirota bacterium | reverse complement strand
CCTTGGGCGCGAGATAGAGCTCTTGCTCGTCCAGCAGAAGATACAGACGGAGGCCCGGGGCGAGATAGACAAGACACAGCGTGAGTACTTCCTTAGGGAGCAGCTCAAGGCCATCCAGAAGGAGCTGGGCGAGATTGACGAGAGGGCCGAGGAGGCCAGGGAGTATCAGAAGAAGATAAAGGAAGCGAAGATGCCCGAGAAGGTCCTCAAGGAGGCCAACAAGCAGATGAAGCGCCTCCAGAAGATGCACCCCGACAGCGCCGAGGCTGCCACGGTGAGGACGTACCTCGACTGGATGGTGGAGCTGCCCTGGGCCAGGTCCACCAGGGACCGGCTCGACATAAAGGCCGCCAAGAAGGTCCTGGACGAGGACCACTACGACCTCGAAAAGATAAAGGACCGCATACTCGAATACCTGAGCGTAAGGAAGCTCAAGGCGAAGATGAAGGGCCCGATACTCTGCTTCATTGGCCCCCCCGGCGTGGGAAAGACCTCGCTCGGAAAGTCCATCGCCCGCGCCCTCGGAAGGGAGTTCGGGCCACAGGAGGACCTACGTGGGCGCCCTCCCGGGCAGGATAGTCCAGGGCATAAAGCAGGCCGGCTCGAACAACCCCGTCTTCATGCTCGACGAGGTGGACAAGATAGGCATGGACTTCAGGGGCGACCCGTCGAGCGCCTTGCTGGAGGTCCTGGACCCGGAACAGAACTTCTCCTTCGCCGACCACTACCTGACCGTGCCCTTCGACCTATCGAAGGTGATGTTCATCACGACGGCCAACATGGCCGACACCATTCCCGGCCCGCTTCGCGACAGGATGGAGATACTTTATCTTTCGGGGTACACGGCCGAGGAGAAGCTCGGCATCGCCAAGAACTTCCTCGTGCCCAAGCAGCTCTCGGAGCACGGCTTAACCAAGAAGGAGATGCAGATCTCGGATGGGGCGCTCCTGACGGTCATCACGCAGTACACCCGCGAGGCGGGGGTGAGGAACCTCGAGCGCGAGATTGCCAACCTCTGCAGGAAGGTCGCTCGGGAGATAGCCGAGGGCAAGGAGAAGAAGTATTCCATCACCTCGGGGAGCGTCGGGAAGTACCTGGGAGTGCCGAAGTTCCTGCCCGAGGAGGAGATGCTCCACGACGAGGTGGGCGTTTCGACGGGGCTTGCCTGGACCGAGACGGGCGGCGACGTCATATACGTCGAGGCGACGACCATGAAGGGCAAGGGCAACCTCACCCTCACGGGCCAGCTCGGAAACGTGATGAAGGAATCCGCCCAGGCCGCCCTGAGCTACGTCAGGTCCAGGGCAAAGCCCCTGGGCATCAGAGAAGATGCCTTCGCCACTACGGACCTCCACATCCACGTGCCCGCCGGCGCGATACCCAAGGACGGCCCCTCGGCCGGCATAACCATGGCCACCGCCATAGCCTCGGCCCTTACGGGAAGGCCGGTTAACCGTAAATACGCCATGACCGGCGAGGTCACCCTCAGGGGCAGGGTGCTGCCCGTGGGCGGCCTCAAGGAGAAGACCCTGGCCGCCAAGAGGCTAGGGATACGCAAGGTCATCGTGCCCGTTAGAAACAAGAAGGACCTTGCCGATATCCCGAAGTACATCAAGAAGGACATGGAGTTCGTCCTCGCCGAGACCATGGACGATGTCCTGAGGCACGCGCTGAGCCAGACAAAGCGGCCCATCCGGAAGCGGAAGACAGCGGTGAAGAAGAGGACCGCGACGGCAAAACGGGCCCCGAAGAGGGCAAAGCGCCCGCGATGAGGCTCTCTGATGCGGGCGAACTTCACCTTCTGGACAGGATAAGAAAAAGGCTTGGCGCCCGGAGGAGGGCGGTTCTAACAGGCATCGGCGACGATGCCGCCGTGCTCGCTGCGGACAGAAGAAAGCTCCTTGCCACTACGGACATGATGCTTGAGGGCGTGCACTTCGACCTGGGGCTCGTCACTCCGCGGCAACTGGGTTTCAAGCTCATTAGCGTTAACGTAAGCGATATCTATGCCATGAGGGGCAGGCCCGCCTTCGCCCTTCTGGGAATCGCCGTGCCCGGAGACACCGGGGAGGAGTTCATCGACGGGCTCCTCGACGGCGTGGACG
>JARRNG010000115.1:0-4495 GCA_037385265.1 Nitrospirota bacterium | reverse complement strand
CGATGACCACCAGGAGGCCCAGGAAGTGGTCCAGGGCCCCCCGGAGGCCGGTTATGGAGACCCTAAGGAGCATCCTCCGGCCGCCGATGCTCACGCGCACCTCCCGCTCGGCGGACCTGAAGGTCTTTATCTGGATGCTCTCGAGGAAGCCCGCGAGCTCCCGGCTCCGCACGTTTTCGAGGACGGCCGTGTAGGGCTGGCCCACGACCTGCGCCTCCTCCACGCCCAGTATCCGGCAGGCCGCCGCGTTGATGGCCAGGAGCCTTCCGGAGGCGTCGATGGATATGACGCCGCTCCGGATGCTCTTTACGATGTTCTCCATGCTTATGCGGCGGCGGTCGCTCTCGAGGTAGAGCCTTTGGAGGGACTCCTTCCCCTCCCGGAGCTCCGTGACCATGCGGTTGAAGGAGTCGATGAGGAGGCCCATCTCGTCGTGCCTGGAGCCCTCGAGGCGGACCGAGAGGTTCCCGGCGGCCACGGCCTCGGTGGCCCCGGCCAGGCGCTTCACGGGCTCCGTTATCCAGCCCGCTATGCGGAGGGAAGCCCAGAGGGCCGAAAAGATGATTATGAGGGTGAAAAATCCCAGCAAAAGCAGGTAGTTGAGCTTGATGGGGGTCTTCCAGGCCTCGAGCTTCATGTAGTCCTCGAAGGTGGTCTGTATCTCCTCCATCCCCCTGGTGATGTCCTCGGGTATGGAGGTCTCGACCACTATCACGCCGTCGCCGGCGGAGCCCGGCCCCCGGGGCAGGGCGGCCCTCACGATGTCGCCCTCGGGGGAGGAGATTATCTCGGCCTCCCGGCGCCCCTGGAAGGCGGCCTCCACCGAGGCCGAGGGCTCCTCCGGGGGCTCGTCGAGGTACTCCACGGAGTACTCCGGGGGCGGGGCGAAGCCCGCGCGGACAAGCTCGGCGAACTCCAGGGCCTTGGTGCGCTCCATCTCGTAGTGCTTGCTCGCTATGGCCACGGCGTCCTCGATGGGCTTCCGGAAATCAGGCCTGAAGAGGCGGTCTATGTAGTTGGTGCCCAGGCCGCTGGCCACGAGGAAGAGGAGGATCGCCGGTATGGAGGTCAGGATCAGGAAGGACGCCATGACCTTGCTCTTGAACCTGTAGCCCAGGGTGCGGTTCTTGAACTCGGCGTGGAGCGCCAGGAGCGTCCTTCCCACGTAGAAGGCCAGCACCGTGAGGGCCGCGAGGTTGAGGTTCAGGAGGACGAAGAAGGCGAGCTTGCCCGTGGTGGTGGCGGCCTTGAGCCTCACGAAGAAGATCTCCGCCACCGTGGCCGCCAAGAAGACGGCAGCGGCCAGGAGGGCCGTCTTCGCCCACGTCCTCACGGGCGCCTCCCCGCGGGGCCGCCGTTTACTTCGAAGGGGGCCGAATCGCTTTCCACTTTGAACTCCCTTTCCTTGACGAAGAAGAAGAGGTAGCCCACCACCGGGGGCAGCTTCCTCAGGCGGCCCTCGGCGGTCACCCTGACGAAGTACTCCGAGGGCTCGAGCTCCGTCACGCTGGTGAGGGTATGCTCGTTCACCGAAAGCGCCCACTTGAGGAGGCCCTGGCAGTCGGTGAAGCGCTTTTCCCTGAGGACGCTTCCCACGAGGGAGGTTGCCACGTACTCCTTCTTGACGGGGTCGCATCTGAGGGTGCGGGTGAACTTGGTCCCCAGCACGAACTCGTCGGGCCAGGACTCCCAGACCCTGAAGAGGTCCACGTAGATGTCTACCTCCTTGGAGATGCCCTTGGTGATGTCGTCGAGCTCTTTCTCGTTCAGGGAGAGGGCCGTGGAGACGACGATGTGGCCGTCGTTGATGACGACCCGCGGGCCCACTATCTCCTGGGCTTCCGCGGCCAGGGGCAGGAGGACCAGGGCCAGGGCCAGGGCCAGTCTGAGAAAGATTCGGGGCATATCAAAAAGACCTTGTAAGTGCTTGACTTCTCCGAAAAAATAATCAACCCATTATAACACAGGCGCATCCTGTCAACACCGCCCCGGAGGTGCCGCCGCCGGCCGGGGAAATGTTTACATTTTTTGAACGCTTTATGCGCCGGAAACCGCCGCGGCATCTGGTATAATAGGCGACCATGAACGTATCGGACCTCAAATACGACGAGCGGGGGCTCATCACCGCCGTAGTCCAGGAAGCCGGCACGGGCGAGGTCCTGATGGTGGCCTGGATGGACGAGAAGGCCGTGAGGATGACGCTCGAGACCGGCTACACCCACTTCTGGTCGCGCTCGCGGCAGAAGTACTGGAAGAAGGGGGAGACCTCGGGATGCCTCCAGGAGGTGAAGGAGGTGCTCTACGACTGCGACGCCGACACCCTGCTGGTGAGGGTGGCGCAGCGGGGCCCCGGGGCCTGCCACACCGGCGAGAGGACCTGCTTCTTCAGGAAGCTGGATAAGGGTAGTTTATAAATAAGGAACAATCGTTCGTAATTAGGCAACAGAAGTGGTAATCCTTAACCCTGCCTCCCTGGGGTGGGAGGGGTTGGCGGCAACTGCGGAGGACTCTCTATGGACTGCCTGTTCTGCAAGATAGCCGAGGGCCGCATCCCGGCCAAGGTCGTCTACGAGGACGACCGCGTGGTGGCCTTCGAGGACATCGACCCCCAGGCCCCGGTCCACACCCTGGTGATCCCCCGGAAGCACATCGCCACGACGCTGGAGGTGGGCGACGGGGACAAGGAGCTCGTGGGGCACCTCATGGCGGTGGCCAACAGGCTGGCCCGCGAAAAGGGCATAGCCGAGTCGGGCTTCAGGCTCGTCCTTAACACCAACGCCGACGGCGGGCAGGCGGTCTACCACCTCCACCTCCACCTCCTCGGCGGAAGGCGGATGGCCTGGCCCCCGGGATAAGGGCCAGGTGAAATTCCGGATTTGAGATTGACTCCAGGCGGGAGGCCTTAAGGAGAGAAAGCCCATGATAAAGCGCTCCACCCGGCCCGAGATGGGCGCCGTATGGGAGCTGGAGAACCAGTACCGCAAGTGGCTCGACGTGGAGCTCGCCGTTTGCGAGGCCTGGGCCGAGATGGGCAGGATACCCAAGGGCGCCCTGAGGACCATTAAGGAGCGGGCCGCCTTCGACGCCGGGCGCATAGAGGAGATAGAGGCAGAGGTAAAGCACGACGTCATAGCCTTCCTCACCTCCGTGGCCGAGCACGTGGGGCCGGACTCCCGCTACATACACATGGGGCTCACCTCCTCGGACGTCCTGGACACCGCCCTCTCGCTCCTCATGCGCCAGTCCCTGGACATGATTATCAGGGACGTGAATGCCCTCCGCGGGGCCCTCAAGGAAAAGGCCTACGAGCACAAGGACACGCCCTGCATGGGCCGGAGCCACGGCGTGCACGCCGAGCCCATGACCTTCGGCCTCAAGTTCGCCCTCTGGCACGTGGAGATGGGCCGGAACCTCGAGAGGCTCAGGCGCGCCCGGAGGACCATAAGCGTGGGCAAGCTCTCGGGGGCCGTGGGCACCTTCTCAAACGTCCCGCCGAAGCTCGAGGAGAAGGTTCTCCGGAGGCTCGGCCTCAGGGCCGAGCCCGTGGCCACCCAGGTGGTCCAGCGGGACCGCCACGCCGAATACCTGACGGCCCTGGCCATCCTCGGCGCGGGGATGGAGAAGATAGCCGTGGAGTTGCGCCACCTCCAGAGGACCGAGGTCCTGGAGGCCGAGGAGCCTTTCGCCAAGGGGCAGAAGGGCTCCTCCGCCATGCCCCACAAGCGAAACCCCGTGGGGGCCGAAAACCTCTCGGGACTGGCCCGCATCCTCAGGACGAACGCCCTGGCCGCCCTGGAGGACGTGGCCCTCTGGCACGAGCGCGACATCTCCCACTCCTCGGTGGAGAGGGTCATAATTCCCGACAGCTCCATCCTGGCCGACTACATGCTCCGCCGGCTTACGGGCATCGTCCGGGGGATGCACGTCTACCCCCGGAGGATGAAGGAGAACATGGACCTGAGCTACGGCCTCTATAACTCCCAGCGGCTGATGCTCGCCCTCGTGGAAAAGGGCCTCACCCGCGAGGAGGCCTACGCCCTGGTGCAGAGGGCGGCCATGGAGAGCTGGCGCAGGCGGAAGGATTTTAAAACCCTCGTGAAGAAGGACAGGGCCATAAGGAAGCACCTGAAGGCTTCGGAGATAGACGCCGTCTTCGACCTGGACTACTACCTCCGGAACGTGGACTTCGTTTTCAAGAGGGCCTTCGGGGAGAAGTAGGCCCCGCGCACGCCCGGCGGCCAGGCGGCCAGGTTGGATAAATGAAAAGGTCCGAGAAAGCAGTGCTCGCCGTCTTTGGCGTCTCCCTTGCGTTCTTCGTCGTCTCCTCGGTGCTCTATTTCTTTGGCTTTCAGCTCCGCACCGCCTGGTGGCACCTCAGGAACCCCGAACCCATCAAGTGGGACGGCCTCAGCGTAACCGTGCCCCGCGGCCTCGTGGCCGAGGAGAGGGGCCGCGGCGTCCTCTACCTCTACGAGCTCGGCGCGCCGGGCGAGGT
>JARRNG010000114.1:0-8221 GCA_037385265.1 Nitrospirota bacterium | reverse complement strand
TCTGTTCTGAAACCGCCTGAATCCGCCTCGGCCCTTATACTGAGGTGCTTAACGAAGTCATCCAATTCGCCGCCTTCCACCATGGGGACGGCCAGAAAACAAGTAAACGCAAGCAAAGCTATAATCCTGACTACTACCCTCATCCTTACACCTCCTGTAACTAATTACTGCCCTTTACACCTTAGTGCCAGGCGCTACCAACGATGGCCCTACACCTCCATTCAACTGGAAATGAAAAGCCCGCCTACGAAAAGGCGGGCTGAAAATATCCTCGGCCGGTTTGGCAGCCCCACTGTCCAGCAATCGCTGGGCTGGTTGCTTTGTGCCACACGGTTACCCGTGCTTTACCTTTTCGTCGGCGCTAACTTTATGAAATCCTAATTTTACTCAAACATATGTTTCCATCGTTTGTCAAGATAAATCACTAATTTATAAACAAGCATTTATCATTCCTAATCTGCAAATTTCAATAGTTTATCTCAATGCTTCTTTCAGGAAGAAAGTTCAATCAAAGCTGTCTCTATGTCTGATAAATTACCTATCAGCACCATTTGATTTCCATTCTTTAAGAATCTCTAGTATTATGAGGACGGCCAATACAGCAAATATAATAACACCGCCCTTTGTCCTCCAACCCCAATCCTCAAATTCATTAAGGAATGTAAATCCAATAATATTCCTTACGCATACTCCCGCAATAATAAGTAGGATATAAATGTAAACTGCTTTCCAAATTTTACTTGAAGACATAATATTTATGATCTCTAACTTCGTTGTTTAAGACGTGTTACACTCAGGGCTGTGATTGGCAATTGCATAGTTCTTAATCTAATATGCAATTATTTAGGCAATCTAACAAGTGTAGGTTGCAGGAAGTAATTCTCAATTCTTACTCTTTCTCGAAGTCCATGATGTCCAGACATATCCACATCCGGCCAGCATCATAGCGATTCCAAGGGGAATATTATAGCCCCGAGTGTCGAACTCAAATTCATATACACAGCTTACCCACACAGGTTTAATAAGAATTTTAAGTCCTAACAAGACTAAGATTATGCCAAGAAGCAAAGGTCCAAATTTCATGGTTATTTCATTCCGTAATCTACAGTTTTGAGTAAGTCATGTTAATTGTTTGTTACAGGAAGGACTGTTGAATCCGCACCTTGCCTTTAAGTCCGCCCGGTGAAGAAGGGGCGGGGATTGAGGGCATACAACGCCGGTACTTATCGAGAAGCCCGCCCGCGCCGAAGGCGCGGGCGAATCAAACTATATAGCCTTTAACGCTTCGGAGGGCGCAAGCCAAAGAGGCTATGCTCCCTTTAGCTGGCCTGGCGCGTGGCTCTGCGCTTGGCGGGGCGCTTCGAGGAGTGTTTCTTCCTCTTCCGGGCGGCCTCCACCTTGACCTTCTTGCCGCCCACTATCATGTCGTTTATGGAGGCGATGACCTGCTCGGCCATGTCCGAGGGGACCCGGCCACCTTGAACTTGTGCTTCTTTCCGATGGTGAGGAAGAGCCTGGTCATGCCGGAGCCCCCGTTCGAGGGCCGGGGGCCTGAGGCCTCCCCGATATCCCCCTCTTCGACGTCGCCCGCCGCGAGGCTCAGGGCCGCGGCCGCCACCTCCTGGGGCTCGAACCTCTCCGAGAGCTCCCCAACGAGGGGGACGAGCTCCTTGTGCCTGCCCTCGCGGATGGCGGACTCGAGGCTCCCGGCAAGCTCCTGCTCCTTGGCCTTCCGGGCCTGCTTGCCCGTGGGGAGCGTGCCCTTCGCTATCTTCGTGCCCGCCGTCTTCTCTATGAGCCTGAGCTGGCTGTACTCCCGCGGCGTGACGAAGGTGATGGCTATGCCGCTCTTTCCGGCCCTGCCGGTGCGGCCTATCCGGTGGACGTAGGCCTCGGGGTTCTGGGGGATGCTGTAGTTTATGACGTGGCTGACGTCGTTAATGTCGAGGCCCCGGGCGGCCACGTCCGTGGCCACGAGGATGTCGAGCTCGCCGCCCTTGAACTGCCTCATTATCTCTTCCCTGTAGGACTGGGTGAAGTCGCCGTGGATGGCCGCCGCGTCGTAGCCCATCTGGTGGAGCCTCCCCGAGAGGTCGTCCACCTCGCGCTTGGTGTGGCAGAAGATGAGGGTCAGGGCCGGCGTCTGCACGTCCAGGATCCTCGTGAGGGCCCTTATCTTGTCGTTCTGGCCCACCTCGTAGAATACCTGGTCTATCTTCGCCACCACGAGCTCCTTGGCGTCCACGCCCACCTTCTTGGGGGAGTGCATGTATTTTTTCGAGAGGCGCACTATCTGCTGGGGCATGGTGGCCGAAAAGAGCATGGTCTGCCTCGTGGGCGGGGTCTCCCTGAGGATGGTCTCGATGTCGTCTATGAAGCCCATGTTGAGCATCTCGTCGGCCTCGTCGAGGACCAGGGAGGAGACCTCCGAGTCGGAGGTCTCCTCCCTGGTCCTCGACGAGGCCGACGAGATGCTCAACATGGTCTTCCTCTGTATGTGGTCGATGAGCCTGCCGGGCGTGCCCACCACCAGGTCCGTGCGCTTAAGGAGGCTCTTTATCTGCCTCTCTATGGACTGGCCGCCGTAGATGGGGATGGAGACGAAGCCCTTGTCCTTCCCCAGCCTGTTCATCTCCTGGGCCACCTGCATGGCCAGCTCGCGCGTGGGCACGAGCACCAGGGCGCAGGGCTTCCGGAGCCTGCCCCTTACGTTCTTCTCCACGATGGGGATGCCGAAGGCCGCGGTCTTGCCCGTGCCGGTCTGGGCCATGCCTATTACGTCCCTGCCCATCATAAGGGGCGGGATGGCCAGCTTCTGTATCTGCGTGGGCTCCTCGAACCCCATGTCCGACAGCGACTTGAGGATCTCGTCCGATAGCCCGAACTCGTAAAATCTCTCGTACATTTCTCTCCTTCTACTGCTTCTTTCTGCTGCGCCTTTCTCTAATAAATTGGATGATAAGGCCGCTTGGATGATGGAAAGGCAGGCCCCGCGCCGCGGGGCCTGCCTTCCGGGGTCTCTGATTTACTGCTTTACGATGTTTTCAGCCTTGAGGCCCTTGTCGCCATTGACGACTTCGAAGCTTACAGAGTCGCCTTCGGCCAGGGTCTTGAAACCGTCGCCGGCGATGGCGGAGTAATGCGCGAAAACGTCGGTGCCGTCGTCCCGGGTGATGAAGCCAAAGCCCTTGGACTCGTTGAACCACTTAACGGTTCCGTTTGCCATGTTGAGCTACCTCCTTCTGAGATGATTGAAGTTCTAAGGAGGCAGGCCACAAAAAAACCGCAAAGTAGAATACTTTGCGGTTTGGATACGCCAAAATACTCCTTCACTTCAACTTTGAGGATAACACATCCCGATGTCAATACACAAGTGGGCCAGGGGGGGCCTTTCGCCGGGGCGCCCCTCCCCCCCGCCGGCCTAAAAATGGTAGGCGTAATCGTTGTGGGCCATCAGCGTCAGGAGGGCCGAAATCCTGGTGCGCCCGCCGAAGACCTTCGGCAGGATGTTGAGTATGAAGCCCGTCCTCTTCAGGTTCGGGGAGAAGAGCATGGTCGAGAGTCGGGCCGCGAAGGNNNGTATTTGAAGCCAATGGGGTCGCCCTCGTTCATCCGCCCCCAGAAGTCCATGTCCCAGTAGTGCTTGAGCTTCCTGTATATGGAATCGAAGGAATAGACGTGCCGCAGCACTCTCCTGTACCCCGCGAGCAGCTCCTGGCGGCTCATGGTGGGGTGGGAGAAGACGACGTCCGTAGTGTCGTACCTGCTCCAGTCCTTGTGGAGAATGCGCCCCTCCTCCTCCAGGCGCTTGTAGAGCCTCGTGCCCGGAAAGGGCGTGAGGATGTTTATGAGCGGCATCAGCATGTTGGTCTCGTCGATGAAATCGATGAGCTCGTCGAAGGACTCGGGGGTGTCGAAGTCGTACCCGAGGATGAAGGAGCCGTCGACCCGGATCCCGTAGGACTGTATCTTCCTTATGGCCTCGGCGTAGTCGTGCCTGAGGTTGACCCCCTTGTCCATTCGGGCGAGGTTCTTCTCCGACACCGACTCCAGCCCGATGAGCATGGAGCCGCACCCGCTCTCCTTCATCAGGGCGAGCAGCTCGTCGTCCTCGGCCACGTTGATGGAGGCCTGGCAGCCCCATTTCACGTTGTGGGGCTTAAGCGCCGTGAAGAGGTCGCGGGCGAATTTCCTGTTGGCGATGATGTTGTCGTCGGCGAAGAAGACGGCCTTTCGCTTGTATTTGAGGCTTCCGCCGTGGATGCCCTCTATATCCCTGATCACCTGCTCGACCGTCCTGGTCCTTATCTTCGAGCCGTCGAAGGCGTGGACCGAGCAGAACTCGCAGTGAAACGGGCAGCCCTTCTTCGTCTGCACTATCTCGGAGAAGTACCTGTCCCTCGAGAGGACCGACCTGTCGGGGGCGCCGTAGGCCTTGAGGTCGGCAAGCCCCTCGGCCTTGTAGACGCCCTTCAGCCTGCCGAGGCGCGCGTCCTCGAGGAGGCAGCTCCAGACCTCCTCGGCCTCGCCCACCACGACGGAATCGCAATGCTCCAGGGCCTCCTCGGGGCACATCGAGGGGTGTATTCCGCCCAGGACGGTCTTTGCGCCCCTGCGCCTGTATTCTTCGGATATGCCGTAGGCCCTTTTCGCGTAGGCGGTCCTCACGCTTATGCCGGCCAGGTCCGCGCCCCAGCCGTAGTCTATGTCTTCTATGTTTTCGTCGAAGACCCTTATCTCGTGCTCCTCCGGTGTCAGCGCGGCCAGGGTGGGAATAGCAAGAAGGTAGGAGAAGTACTTCTTCGATAGCAGGAATTTGGAGAAGAAGCCGTACTCGTAAAAACTCTTTCTTGATTCGGAGTCGCTGCGGGGGATGATGAGCGCGATCTTCATGCCAGTTTTACAATAACACAACGGCCCGGGGCGCGAGGGCTTCGCGCGAAATTGCGCCTCGATTTCCCCTTTGGAATCCGCGGCATGCGGCGAGCCCCGGGAGTCTTTGCCAGACTTCGCCGCGAAAAGTTATCTCAGGGGAGGCGGGGGCGCTTAGCCCGCTTCCACCACCACCGTGGAGGACTGGCCGCCCACGCCGTAGCTTATGGAGAGGAGCGCCTTCCCCCCGCAGGGCTGCGGCGAGGCCGATATCCTCATGCCCCCGAACTCCCCGTCGGCGCTTCCGAAGTTAGGCGTCCCGGGGGCGGAGACCGAGGCGAGGGCCTCGAGGCCGAAAACTATCTCGGCCACGTCCGAGGCGGCGCCCATGTGGCCGGTATAGGGCTTGAGGGCGCAGAGGGGCACCCTCCGGGCGGAGTCCCCGAGGGCCGCGGCTATGGAGCCGAGCTCCGAGCGGTCCCCCCTCTGGGTGGCGCTTCCGTGGGCCACTACGAGCGATAGCTGCCCCGGCCCGAGCCCGGCGTCCGCGAGGGCCTCCTCGACGCTCCTTGTGTTTACCCCCTCGGGAATAGTGAAGCCCCGCCCGCCGGTGTGCTCTATGCTGTTTCCGAGGCCCGTCACCCTTCCGAATATCCGCGCCCCCCTGGCCCTGGCGCTCTCCTCGTCCTCAAGGAGGAGGGCCGCCCCGCCCTCGCCGGGGACGAAGCCGTCCCGGCGGGCGTCCAGGGGCCTGAAGGAGGCCGGGCCCTCCTTCGAGCGCGAAAGCACGCCCAGGCCGTCGAGCTCAAGGAGCGAGACCTCGTTTATCCAGCTTCCGCAGCCCACGGCCAGGGCCGCGTCGGCCCTGCCCTGGGCCACGGCCCGGGCGGCGAGCTCCACGGCGTTTGAGCCGCAGGGCGAGAGGCTCGATAGGGAGGTGTTTGGGCCCATGAAGCCGAAAAAGGCCGAGAGGAAGCTGAAGAGGTTATTTGCGATGGACTCAAGGAGGAAGAAGGGGTTCACCTTGCCCAGCGTGGAGGCGTTGAGCTTCGCCTGGTCCACGTCCTCCCATTTACCGCCCGTAGCGTCCTTTATGGCGGGGTAGAGGAAGGCGTGGTCTATCTTCGTGAAGTCCCCCGAGGCCACGTAGAGGGCGCGCCTTTCGGGGCGCACGCCTTCGAGGTCTATGCCCGAGCCCTCCACGGCCTCCCGGGCGGAATGGAACCCCAGCGTGGATCCGCGGTTTAAGAACTTCATCTGGCTTGTGAGCTTGCGCCCTATGTCGCCAAGCGGGGGGAGCTCCCGGATCTTTCCGGCGTAGCGGAGGTGCTCGGGCCAGCCCTCGCTTCCCTCAAGAAGGCCGATCCCCGTCCTTCCCTCACTGACCCCGGCGAGGTTTTCCGCGAGGTCCCGGCCCAGGGGGGTGACCATGCCCATCCCGGTTACGGCTACGGCCCTTCCTCTCATATCAGAGCCTGAACTCCCTGGTGAGCACCCGGAAGTGGTGCCTTGCGGCCTCCACGTCCTCTATCTCCGAAAGGGGGATGACGTCGGCCTCGAACTCAGCCCGCGCGCACTTCTTGCCGCCGGCCTTGCTCAGCCCCCTGAAGACCCTCACGCCCTCCTCCTCGGCCATCTCCACCTCCACCTCCACCTGGTCGCCGGGGAGGGCGAAGCGGTAGAAGTTGCACCTGCGCACGGTGGTGGGGAGCACCCACTCGGAGAAGTCGGAGCTTGCCGCCGCGAGCCAGCCCGCGAGCTGCACCATGGCCTCGAGCATCATCACCCCCGGCATGATGGGGTTCCTGGGGAAGTGCCAGTCCAGGAAGTCCTCGCTCATGGCGACGTTCTTTATCCCCTTGATGCTCTTTCCCTCGTCGACGTCGGTTATGTGGTCTATGAGGAGGTATCTCAACCCTCGGCCTCCCTTCCCGTGAGGATGACCGTGGAGACGGCCAGGTCCCCCGTGTGGGAGATGGAGACCGTCATCCCGCTAACGCCGAGCCTCCCGGCGAGCTTCCCCGCGCGTCCCGAAAGCCTGAGGGAGGGCCTGCCCGAGGGCTCCCGGGCAACCTCTATCTCGCCGAGCATGCCCCCGGCGCCCCGGAGCCCCCTTCCTAGGGCCTTGAGGCAGGCCTCCTTGGCCGCGAAGCGCCCGGCCAGGTGGGGGTAGGGGTCCCGTTTGGACATGCAGTACAATAGTTCATTTTCAGTAAACGTTTCCTCGACGAACCTCTCGTGCCTTTCGCAGACGGCCCTCAGCCTTGAGACCGCCACTATGTCCACTCCCTGCCGTATCCTCATCTCCCCCTCCACGTCAGGCCACGCTCATCCCGCCGTCCACGACCACCGAGGCGCCGGTGATGTAGGAGGCCTTGTCCGATGCGAGGAACACCACCAAGTTTGCCACGTCCTCGGGCTCGCCGAAGCGGCCCAGGGGGATCTCATCGAGTATCTCTTTTCCCGCCCTTTTCCTTATGCGGGCCGTCATGTCGGTGACCAGCATCCCCGGGAGCACGGCGTTCACCCTTATGCCCTTGCCCGCAAGCTCAACGGCGGCGGCGCGGGTGAGGGAGATGAGCCCCCCCTTCGAGGCCGCATAGTTAGCCTGGCCCCTTCCGCCCATGACGGCGCTCACGGAGGAGATGTTCACTATCGAGCCCGAGTGCTCCCTCATCATGAGCTCCACGGCGGCCCGCGAGCAGAGGAAGGCGCTCCGGAGGTTGACCTCTATCACCCTGTCCCAGTCCTTCAAGGACATCCCCGCCAGGAGGTTGTCCTTTATGATGCCGGCGTTGTTTACGAGTATGTCGAGCCTCCCGTGCCCCTTTTCTATGCTTTCGAAAAGCCCCTCCACCTCATCGGGCCTCGAGACGTCGGCCTTCAGGGCCTCGGCGCTTCCGCCCGAGGCAGTTATCTCTTCTACCAGGGCATTCGCCTTCTCCTCGCTCCTTGCGTAGTTTATGACCACGTGGGCGCCCGCCTCTCCGAGGGCGAGGGCTATGGCCCGGCCTATGCCGCGGGAGGCCCCGGTGACGAGGGCTACTTTGGCTTCAAGCTCTATCTTCATGGCATCTAATATAAAATTTCAGGGCCCGTTACCACAACTTCACGCCACCCCGAACACCCTCAATATCAGGTCAAGGAGGCTCCTCTATTCCTTGGGCCGATACTTCTTTACCGCTATGGTCGAGTTCTGGCCGCCGAAGCCGAAGGAGTTAGAAAGGGCGGCCCTGACCTCTCTTTCCCTCTTTACGCCGGCGGTGTAGTCGAGGTCGCACTTCGGGTCCGGGCGCTCGAGGTTAAGGGTGGGGTGCACCACGTCCTCCCTCACGCTTAGGGCCGTAAG
>JARRNG010000113.1:0-4642 GCA_037385265.1 Nitrospirota bacterium | reverse complement strand
GTTGCCTTCCACCTTTATCTTCTTGATCTTGACCTTATTGCCCTCGTTAATCTGGTACGTGAGAACAGCCTGGGTGTCGCTGATTCTCCTGACGACGGGCACAACCTCCGCAAGGGCGTAACCCTTGTCCGAGTACAACATGCCTAGCCTGATGGCGTTGTCCTGTATGAGCACAGTGTCCGCTATCGACCCGGGAGAGATGGTCAGCTGCTCGCGGAGCTTTTCGTCGTCCAGCTTCTTGTTGCCCTGGAACTCCACCCTCGTGATGACCGGCTTTTCCCTGACTATGTAAATGAGCTCGACCCCGCCTTCGAAAGGCTCCACCTCGGCCCTCACGTCGTCGAAATAGCCCATGGAATATATATTCTGGATGTCCGCCGTGACCGTTGCAGAGGACAAGGGCTCTGCCGTGCGGTGCGATATCTTCGCCCGGACGGAGCTTTCGTCTATCCGCCTGAGCCCCTTAACCACTATCGTGTTCACCACCGGGGTCTCATGGGCCAGCGCAGGCACGGAGAAGGAAATCAGAACGGCGTACGCCGCCAGTACGATAGCGGCCCTCGCGGGGAGCTTCCGAATGCATCGAAATATTCTCATGTCCGGCAGTAACCCCCTAATCCCGGCATAAAACATAGTATTCTATATTCCCCGTGCCAATTATGTAAACAGCAGCAACTTATGAATGCCAAAGCCTCTCGCCCCGAAATCCAAGGACAGGCCTGCTCCCCTGCCCTCTTCCCGTCCTTACGTCGGGGCTCAGCCAAAAAGGCCCGGCGCGAAACGACCCTATTATATCCCTAATGGTGTTCACATTTCATGTGCCCATGCCGGTTGCGCCCGGGCATCAAATGCCGCATTCCGCTAGTATCGGAAGCCCGATGCCCGATTAGCCGGCCGACACTGAGCCGTGGGCCGCTCTGGGCCGCGCGAGGCAGTAGGGCAAGTTAGAGGCGAGGATGCCGGATAGCCGGGGCCCTTGAGCGGACCCCGAAGGCCCGGAACCGAAAGATGGGGATTTCGGGGCCCGTTGAAGATGGGATTAAAGGCGCAGGGCCGCGGGTTTCCCTTCCCGCGGCCGGAAGGCAAAATAAACCTTGGCTTCTGCCCCCCTAGGGTTCGACACCCTGCTTCGGGGCCACACCGGAGGCGCCCGGAGACCCAGCCTCGCCGGAGGACCCGGCCTGGCCAGGGGAGCCCCCGGAGCCCACCCGAGACCCGGCCTCGCCGGGGGTCTTGGGCTCCTCAGCCCCTTCCGCCTTCTCGCCTCCGGTCTTGAACCTGGCCTCATCGGCAAAGGGGGAATCGGGATAGAGCTCAAGGAGGGCGCGGTACTTTTCCTTGGCCTCCTCCTCCCTGCCCAGCGACTCAAGTATGCCGCCCGCCTCGGCCAGGGCCATGTCCTTGTAGGAGTCGGTCTTTGAGGAGTAGAGCCTGTCGAGGTATACGAGCGCCTCATCGGGCTTGTCCTGCTTGAGCTTTATCATGGAGGCCTTGTAAAGGGCCAGGGGCACGTATATTTCGTCCTCCGGAAAGGTCTTCAAGAGCTCTTCGAGCGAGGCCAGCGACTCGTCGTCCTGGCCCAGGGCGGACTGAGAGTTGGCAACATACATGAGCGCCTCCGCCGAGCCCTTGGCGTCGTAGGAGCGACGGAAGTTCTCCAGGGCCTTCTCCATGCGGTCGGACCGGGGG
This sequence comes from Nitrospirota bacterium, assembly GCA_037385265.1. GTDB lineage: Bacteria > Nitrospirota > Thermodesulfovibrionia > Thermodesulfovibrionales > JdFR-86 > JARRNG01. Next base: position 2,953 of record JARRNG010000113.1, on the reverse strand, counting down.
AGCACCTTGGTATCGTAAAGGGCGTAGTAGTACTTATAACCCTCGTAAAACGCCTCCCGGGCCTCCCGTTCCTGGCTTCTCTGGTGCAGGAAGAATCCGGCCACGGCAATCACGGCGACGACAACCACGAGGGCGGCGATGCCCACCTGCTTTTTCTTGTCCTCCAGGAACTCGACGGTCCGGCCCAGGAAAGAACGAACGCTGTCCTCCGCCCTAACCTCCTGCTTCGATACCCTCTTCTTGATTGGCTTTGGCATTTATCCTCCGAGTATCTTTCTTACTATGTCTTCCGAGGCCGCCAGCACCCGGTCCACCCCACCGGGATGCACCCCAGCCCCCAGAAGCACCTTCATGGCCGCCTCCCTGTCTATCAGGTCCGAGGGCGCGTGAGCGTCGGTGTTGACGACAAGCGTGGCGCCGTGCCTGGCGGCAAGGGCGGCCACGTGGCCGTTTGTGAGAGAGTGTCCCTTCCGGGCCGTAATCTCGAGGGCCACGCCCATGGCCGCCGCGAGGGCGACGTCGTCCTCGGCTATGAGGCCCGGGTGCGTGAGTATGTCGCAGCCCGCCTCTATGGCGGCATGGTTGGTCCCGGGCGAGACGGGCTCGACAATGGTCTCGCCGTGGACCAGCACCAGCTCCGCGCCCAGGCCCCTGGCCTCGGCCACGAGCTCCGCTATCAGGGCCGGTGGGGCGTGGGTTATCTCGGCCCCGGCTACCACGTCAATGTTCACCTGCCTTCTCAGCTTACCCACGGCAAGCACTATCCTGGGCACGACGAAGTCGACGTTGGAGGAGTCGACATGGTCGGTGATGGCAATGGCCCGGAGGCCCTTGGCCTCGGCCCTGCGCACCAGCTCGAAGGGCAGGAGCTCCCCGTCGCTCAGAAGGCTATGGGTGTGGAGATCTATCACCATAAAAAGATAACGGAATCTCCCGGAAAAAGCAAAACCGGCGGCGGAGCAGGCCCCGCCCGCTCGGCCAATCCTTCCTGGATTCCCGGGCTTGGAAGCGCCCCCGGTCTTGACTAAACATTTCCCGAAGGGATAGTTTTAATGGCCCATGACGGGGGAAAGGACCATAAACATCGCCGGGGCGGGCCCCTCGGGGCTTGCCGCCGCGATTTGGCTTCGGCGCCACGGCTACGGCGTCAGGGTCTTCGACAAGGCCCCGGCGGCGGGAAGCCGTTTCAGGGGTGATTTCCAGGGCTTGGAGAACTGGACCTCCCGGGGGGACGCCCTCGAGAGCCTCAGGGAGATGGGCATCGAGCCCGACTTCCCCGCCGTGCCCTACTACGGAGGCACCATCTTCACCCGGGGTGCCCCGCCCGCGGAGATAAAGGCCCAGAAGCCCATGTTCTACCTTGTGAGGCGGGGGCCCGTGCCGGGCACCCTGGACTACTCTCTCATGGAACAGGCCCAAGCCGCGGGCGCGGAGCTCCGCTTCGGCCACCGCCTCGACTCCTTCGAGGGTATGGACGTCGTCGGCACGGGACCGGCTGGGCTCATAACGCTCATCGCGGGCGTCACTTTCAGGACCTCCGCGAAGGACGCCGCCTACGCCCTGTTGGGCGACGAGTTCGCCCCCGGCGGATACGGCTACCTGCTCGTCTGCGGCGGGCTCGCAACGATGGCAACCGTCCTTTACCGGGACTTCCCCAGGGCCAGCGAATGCCTCCGGAGGACAAGGGCCTTCTTCGCCTCCCGTTTGCCCCTCGACGCCAAAGAGGAGCGGCGCTTCACCGGAAGGATAAACTTCTTCGTCCGGGATTCCCATAAGAAGGGCGGCACTCTCTACGTCGGCGAGGCCGCGGGCTTCCAGGACTGCCTCTGGGGCTTCGGGATGCGCTATGCCATGACGTCGGGGCACCTGGCCGCAAGGAGCATAGTCGAGGGCGCCGACTACGACTCCCTCTGGAAGAAGGGGCTCGGCCCCGGGCTCCACGCCTCCCTCGTAAACAGGCGCCTCTTCGAATGGCTCGGCCGCTGGGGCTACACACGCATCCCCCGGAGCATAGCCCGGAGCGCCGACCCCCGGGAGTCCCTGATGAGGCAGTACCGGCTCTCGCCCCTCACGAGGCTCCTCCTCCCTCTGTGCAGGGGGAGATTCAAGGCCCCTCCCCTTTAGAAGCTATCCTGTGGCCTGCGGGGTGAAGGTCGAGTCCTTGCCAGCCGGAATTTGGGGAGCGGAGCCTGCGGCGGCTTCTAAAGGTCCCTGACCCTGTCCCTCACCATCTCTGCGAAACGCTGCTCCGGGCCCTCTCCCCCTGCCCCGGGCGGGTATGTGAGCGAAGAGGGCCTCAAGGCCTCGCCGAAGGTGACGGTTATCTTCACCGGGCGGGGCAGGAACCTTCCCCTCGGAAGGGCCTCGAAGGCGCCGCTTATCCTTGCAGGCACCACCGGCACGTCGAGCCTCAGGGCCAGCATACCCACGCCTTTCTTGAACTGACCGAGCTCCCCGTCGAAGCTCCGCTGCCCCTCGGGGAATATGCAGAGGGCCTTGCCCTGCCCGAGAAGATAGTGGGAAAGGCGCATGGCGCTGCTGAGCCGCTCCTTGGGGTCTATGGGGATGACGTGCGAAAGGCGGGCGAAGATGGACTTCACGGGCCCCTCGAAATACGTGTAGAAGCCCTGGAAAAATAAGTTTTTATACGTGGCCAGCGGCACCGCCGAGGCGATGGCGAACCCGTCGAGGTAGCTCGTGTGGTTGGGGGCTATAATGAAGGGCGGCTCGGGGATGTTTTCGAGCCCCCTCGCCTCGAGCCTGAAAAATAGTCTAAAAATGGCCTTCTGTATCAATGCCGCCGCGGCCGTCACGGGCCACTCCAGGGCGTGCCTGGCCAGACCGGCCCTCTTCTTCTCCTCCTCCGGGGGCTCTCCCCAGAGGGCCTCGTCCATGCTCCCGGCCTCCTCCCCGCCGCCCGCCCTGAGCCTGGAGACAAGCTCGCCCACGGTGC
>JARRNG010000112.1:0-4726 GCA_037385265.1 Nitrospirota bacterium | reverse complement strand
GGCGAGAGCCGCCAGCGTTGCGCTTTGCTTCCTCGGCCTATGTCTCTGCCTCGCCCTGCCCGCCCGCGCACAGGTCGAGAACGCCCTTATGACCATTTACGTTGAAGACAGCAGTGGGCGGCGGTTGGCCACAGGCAACGGCGTCCTTCTTTCGAGCGATGGCCTCGTGGCAACCGATATGCAGCTCGTTCTCGCCTGGCTGAAGTCCGACCGGAACTCTCTGGTGGTCCGCGCTGGGGATAGGGGTTATTTCCCCATCGACACCCTGCTTTCGATTGACCGGGAAAGAGGAGTGGCTATCTTCAAGATAGACGTGCGGGGCATCGCGATGCCCGAGCTCGCAGTGGAGCACGTCCCCGTGAAAGGCGAGGAGATTTCCCTTATTGGAAGCCTCGACGGCCTTAAGACGGAGACGGCCTGGGGTTTCGTAAAGGGGCCGCCGAGCGACGGCGTGTTCGGCATATCCGTGCCGGTTCAGCCCAACTTCAGGGGCGGCCCCGTAATTGACGCTGAAGGGAAGATAATGGGCGTCGCCCTCTTCCGGGGGGGCGAAGACGTGGCGTTGACCATAAGATCAGTTCTGGATATGGCCGGCAGAAAGCTCGAGGAACATGCTACGGCGGACGTTACATCCCAGATGGCCCGAATCAAGAAGGCGAAGACCGCCGTCGAGGAGAGCCGGGCTGCGGCGGAGGATTATTTCAGGCTCGGCGTGGCCTACAATAAGGCGGGAATGGCTGAAAAGGCGGCCGAGGCCTTCGCCAAGGCCGTAAAGCTCAAGCCCGACTTCGCCGTGGCATATCACGGCCTGGGCGTCTCCTACGCCAAGGCGGGCAAGTATGAAGAGGCCGTCGAGGCCCTGGAGCGGGCCGTCGAAATCAAGCCCGATCTGGCCGAGGCCCACGGCAACCTGGGTTTCCTGTACGACCACCTGGGCAGGCCCGAAGAGGCTGCCGAGGCCTTTCGCGAGGCCCTCAGGCTCAAGCCCGACTACGCCGAAGCCTATAACGGCCTGGGGGTCGTCCTGGCCAGGGAAAAGAAGTACGAGGAGTCGATAGGGCTCTTCAAGCAGGCCCTGCGCATCAGGCCCGAGCTCAAGAAGGCCCGGTTCAACCTCGCCTTAAGCTATATCAGCCTGGAGGACGACGAATCCGCCCACAGCCAGGAGCGGCTCCTGAGAGAGATAGACCCTGAACTCGCCGACAGGCTGCTCGACTTCCTGGACACAGGCGGCAGCGAGGAGGAGCCCGAGGGCTTAGGCGGAGGAGGCATCGAAAACACCCCCATCAGCAACGCTCCGCAATAAGTCCCAGGGTGAAATTTCGAGGCGCAATGCTCGCCAGCAAAGGCACTGGGAAAAAGGACATTAAAAGTCCCGGACAGAGAGGCAGAGGCTCTTAGCCTATATCTCCACGAAGTAGTTCTCCCAGGCGTCGTCTATGCTTTCCTTGGTAAGCTCGGGCGGATGGCTGTAGTAATGCGCGCTGTCTACGATATGGTCTACGATGTCCCTGGGATGACAGGCATTCAGCCTGATTCCGATCTTACGGTAATAGTTGTTCAGCAGGTAGTCAAGCATCTCCGGCTTGAACCTAATGCCGTTTGCCTCGCAGACCTTCTTGAAGATTTCCTCGTACTGCTCCTCCGTGGGATGGTCCACCTTTATCTTATAGCGTATCCTTCTTAGGAAGGCGTCGTCGACGAGCTTGCTGGGCTGGACGTTGGTGGCGAATATCACCAGCTGGTCGAAAGGAATCTCGAATTTCATCCCCGTATGAAGGGACATGAAATCGGTCCTCCTTTCGAGAGGGACGACCCACCTGTTGATAAGGTTCTGGGCGTCGATCTGCTGTCTTCCGAAATCGTCTATTATGAAGAGGCCGTTGTTGGCCTTCATCTGAAGGGGAGCCTCATAGTATTTTGAAATGGTGTTGAACTCCGGATTCAGCATCCTAAGCGTCAACTCCCCGCCGGTCATAATCACGGGCCTGTTGATGAGGAGCCACCTCTCGTCTATGGCGTCCCTCGTCTGCTTCGGCGGGGCGGGAACGTGGTTCACCGCGTCAAAAACAGAAATTATCTGTCCGCCGACGATCACTGCATACGGTATGTAGACGGTCTCCGGAAGCACCCTTCCCATGGTTTCGGCTATGGTGGTCTTTCCGTTGCCGGCGGGCCCGTACAGGAATATGGCCTTGCCGGAGCTAATCGCGGGTCCGATGCGCCTGAGTTGCTTGTCGCTTATGACGAGGTGAGAGAACGCCTTGCGAACGCTTTCCTCGCTGACCACTATGTGCTTGATGGTCTGGTGCTCGATCATGTTGCTGTAATCGCTCAGCGTAACGGGTGCTGGGCCCGTGTACCGGCACACGTCCAGGAGCTCTGCCGCCCTGTTATGACCTTGGCCGGTTATGCTGAACCTGTAGGAGGCCTTGGTGTAGCCGCCCGCTCCCTTAACCTGCAAGAACTTCTCTCTCCGCAGAGACTCCACGGCTTCGTCCACTATCGGCATCGGGAGCTTGACCCTGTAACAAAGGTCCGCAAGGCTGAACTCGCCCATGAAGAGCACGTGCTTCATTATGAGGTCAGCTATAAAGGCAAGGTCGAGACCAGAGTCGCTAATGGACTCCGGGGGTTTGGGATCCTTCCTGAAGAAGGTGTCGAGTTCTCCTGAAGTCAGGTAGCCCAGAGCCAGAAGATTGTGCCCCAGCCTTCCGCCGTTGAGCCGTTGCCTCTCGATAGCCTCCTCAAGCTGCTTCTTTGAAATGACATTTCCCCTTAACAGCCTCTGTCCCAGCAATTCCTGCGTCACGAAGCCTCCACTCTATCGGTTTTCAGCGTCCGGTCTTTTCTTTCCAAACCAGACCCGTCTTGTCGTTGAACTTGGTCAATGAATTCGGACCCTCTATCTCTCCGGCGAAGTAATCCTCGTCGTCCCAGAAAACGGCCTCAGGCATAATAAATTTTATCTCATATGGGGCCTTCTTGGCAACATGCAGCCCCTCATATTCCTTCTTCCTCTCGGATTGGAGGCCTCCATAAAGGGTGAACTCCACATCAATCATAACCCCTTCCTCGGAAGAAGTCTCAATATTAAACCTGTACACGCCTTTCCCGGCAATGGAAAGAGACAATATCCGCCTGAGTCCGTCCCCATGCGTGATGACGAGCTTTTCAAGCCGGTCCGTAAGGTCCTCCGCCTCGCGCCTACCCTTCGAGGCCATAGGATGCGACCCCCGCAGGAGTCTGAAAGATAAGCCTTCCCCGCCACCGCTGAAGAAGACCCTAATCTCAATGTCCTTGGCAATATTGAGCGGCAGGCCCAAGCTGGGACTCTCGAGCTCCGCCTCCTCCGGCTCTTCTCCCGCACGAAAAGCTTCGTCGAGGGCGGCAATGTAGTCCTCCCTGGAAGGTACCCTGTTCACCCTCGGGGTGAGTATCTCGTCCACCCCGCCCCTGCCCGAGGCATCGCCTGGGCGCTCCACCTGGGCCACGTCGAGGGCTTCGGCGCTGGGTTCAGCACCCAGGCCTTCCTTTCCGGTATCGGCAGCCACTCCTCCCGCAGCCACCTTCATGGCAATGCCCTTCTGAGCCTTGGTATCCCTGAGGATATCCATGGCCACGGAGTCAACGCCTTCTGGGACCTCGAGCACGAGGCCCTTCCGATCCTCGGCCTCCGGAGGGCCCACGACTTCCGCCGAGTCCCCGGATATCTCCCAGACCACCGCCTTTACGACCTCGGCCTCCACCTGGGGCTTCCGGCAGGCCCTGCAAAACTCCTCCATCGGAGACAGGAAACCCTCCGGCACCCGGCCCTGCGGCCGATCTTCGTATATGATCTCTTCGGTGGGATTGCCCTCGAGCATAGCCAAAAAGAGACAGCCCGCGCATAACATGTCGACCGACTTCTCGGATGTCATCCCCCCCTCCGTGCCTACAACCGCGCCACCGGCCATGCCAAGGTCGGGTTTCTGCTTCACCATCTCGACAACGGGATTCTCATAAAGAGAGGCTATCGGACCGCAATCTTCGCAAAGCTCATCACTGCGTTCGATCTCTGCCGTGCCGCCTGCCCCTCCGACGGCTTCCTCAATGACCGGCCGCTCCAGGGTGGTGGCGCTTTCAGCTTCCAGGGGCATATCGACGGGGCTTTCGATCTTCTGGCTTTCCGGCACGGGAGCCGGTTCAGGCGGCTCCTCCTTGTCGCCCGGGACCGTCCCCGCCTCCTCCGCATCTTTCGTCACCAATGGCGGTTCTTGCCAGCCGGGCTTTTCGTAGGCAAGAATAGGCTGTTCCTCTTGGTATCTCTCCTCTTCAGGCGCCGGTTTCACGTCAACCGTCTCAGCGGGTGCGGGTTCCAGGAGCGGGGCCTCGGCTTCAGCCTTCTCGATTGCTACAGGCGGCTCCTTGGGGGGATTTACAGGCCCCGCAGGCTCAGGCAGCTCCAATTCGGCACGCTTTTCAGGGATGCGGGAAGGCTCCTCAACGCGAGGCGACTCTTCCGCGACCCTAGGGGCGGCCTCCGGCGGTGCGGCCTCGGCAGGTTCCGGCTCCTTCGCCTTCTGCTCCTCCTTGGGCTTAACCGCGGGAGCCCTTTCCTCCGGCACGGGTTCCGGTTTGCTGTCCTCCGCCCGCTCCTTCATGGGAACCGGCTCCTTGGCAACTCCGGTATTCTCCGCCACAACCGGCCTCTCCCTGGCCGCCTCGTCTTCCCCTTCTTCGGAAG
>JARRNG010000111.1:0-4754 GCA_037385265.1 Nitrospirota bacterium | reverse complement strand
GCGAGATGTTGAACGCCCTGAGCACCCAGTTGAGGGCTCCCCCCGCCAGCATCGCCAGGGGCAGTATCACCAGCAGTATCGTCATGGAGAGCTTCATCCCCCTCTCCTTTATCATCATCAGGAAGTGGGCGAGGCACGGCACGAAGAGCGTTAAGGTCACCAGGCTCACCACCGTCTGGACCGGGTCCAGGAGGCCGTCCTTGCTCATGGCGAAGAGGCCCGCGGCCCCGTAGTCCCGCCTGAAGAAGCCCACGAGGAACGCCTCCGTCGCCTTGGGCGGCAGCCCCAGGACGCCCACCACCACGGGGGAGGCGAACCGCTCTATCAGGCCCAGCACCCTCAGCTTGTCCAGGATGAAGAGGGCGAAGGTGCCTATCATGAAAAGGGGCACGGCCTCCCGGAGGTACCAGACCGCCCTGCCCCAGGTCTTGACGACAACGTTTTCGAGCTTGGGCACCCTGATGGGGGGTATCTCGAGGAAGAACTCCGATCTCTCCCCCGGCACTATCTTCGACGCCAGGTATCCGGAAATAAGGAGCACGAGGACTATGGAGCCCCCCCATATTGCGAGGGCCAGGGGCGAAAGCGCCCCCAGCATCCCCATTATGACGCCGAGCTGGGCCGCGCAGGGCACGGCCAGGGCGAGCAGGAAGGTGGCGATTATCCTCTCCCGCCTGGACTCGAGGATGCGCGTGGTCATCACCGCCATGGTGCCGCAGCCCAGGCCCAGGACCATGGGCAGGACGGCCTTGCCGCTCAGGCCTATCATGTTGAAGAACCTGTTGCTCATTATGGCCAGCCGGGGCAGGTAGCCCGAGTCCTCGAGCACGGAAAAGGCGATGAAGAACGTCGTCGTTATGGGCAGTATTATGCCTATGGCGTAGGTGAGGGCCATGGTGATGAGGCCGTACTCTCCCACGAGCATGTCCCGGAAAAAGGCCACGGGAATCGCCAGCCCTATGACCCGCTCGAACATCGGGTTGAGGTACTTGCCGAATATGGTCTCCTCGACGAGCCCGACCAGTATGTCGGCCCCCAGGACCCCCACGAACTCGTAGAGCACGAAGAGGACTCCCAGGAGGATGACCGTCCCCCAGAAGGGGTGCATGCAGGCCCTGCCGAAGGTCTGCGCGAAGGTGCCGCCCGTGGCTGCCGTCCTCTTCACGACCCGGTCGGCTATAGCGCCGGCCGCGGCGAGCCTGGCCTCGTTTATGAACAGGCCCACGGGCCTCCCCAGGGCGTCCCGGCATTCCGTCCTCAGCCTGTCTATGGCCTCCAGGCGCGGGGCGTCGAGGTTCGCCCTGAGCCACGGCCCGAGGCTCTCGTCGCCCGAGAGGGCCATGGCCGCAATGGACCGGGGAGAGATGTTGGCCTCAGGCAGGAGGCGGGCCACCCGCTCTATGTATTTCTCGACTACCGGGCCGTATTCCACGTTGAGCCTCGGCACCTTGGGCTCCTTCCTGGCCAGCGCGGCCTTGAGCTCCTTGAGGCCCTTCCTTTCGGGGGCCACGGTGCCCGCCACCTCTATGCCCAGGGTCTCCTTGAGGGCCTCGATGTCCACGCTTATGCCCCTGTCCATTGCCTCGTCCATCATGTTGAGGTCCAGCACGAGGGGAAGGCCCATCTCGGCTATCTGTATGGTCAGCGAAAGGGTGCGCTTGAGGTTCTTCGAGTCCCCCACCTGGAGGACCGCCGAGGGGCGCTCGGCCAGGAGGATGTCGCGGGTGACGCGCTCGTCCTCGCTCATGGGGAGGAGGCTGTTTACGCCCGGCGTGTCGACGAGGAGGAATTCATGGCCGTCCAGGGAGAGATTGCTCTGCGATACTTCCACCGTGGTGCCTGGGTAGTTGGAGACCGTGACGTATCTTCCCGTCAGGAGGCCGAATATCACGCTCTTGCCCACGTTGGGGTTTCCCACGAGGGCCACCGTCCTGCGGTCGCCCCTCCTGGCGCCCTGTCTCTTCCTCTTTTTTCGGCCTTCCTCCTGTCCGTGGCAGTGCGGCATGGAGCTCCTCGTCCCCTTAATTGATAATGAATCTCAATTGCAATTATAGACCAGCCGGCATTCCCGTGTCAACACCGAGGGGTTAGCCGGCCCGGCGCGAGCGGACTTTCCGGGCCTACTTAGGGCTTGGCGGGGAGGCTCTTTCCCCTGCGTCCTTCTTATTGTCCGCCAGACCCCCTCCGGGGGGCACGACCCCCTGGGCCACGAGGAACTCCCTGGCCCCCCGGTGACCGAGCCTTGCGGCCGCCTTCATGTCCGCCAGGGCCTTGGCGCGGTCGCCCTTCTCCGCGTAGAGGGCGCCCCTGTTGAAGAGGGCCTCGGAGTCCGAGGGGTCTATCTCCACCACCCGGCCGAAGCTCTCGATGGCCTTGTCTATCATGCCCAGCCTCAGGTAGACCAGCCCCAGGTTGAAGTGCGCCGGGACGCTTCGGGGGTTTATCTTTACGGCGGCCTCCAGGTCCTTGATTGCGGCGTGGTAGTCCTCCATGCTCAGGCGCACGCCCCCACGGTTCACCAGCCCGTCCTCCACGCCGGGGTCGAGTTTCACAGTGAGGGTGAAGTCCCGCACGGCCTTCTCGTAATTCCCCAGCTGCCATTGGGCGAGACCCCGCTGGAAGTAGAGGTCCACGTCGGCGGGGCTTATCGCGATGGCCTTGTCATAATACCTGACGGTCGCCTCCAGGCGGTTGAAGAACTCCCGGGCCTGTGTAAGGCTCCTTTCGGCCCGTTCGTAGCCGGCTCTTATCTCGAGGGCCCGCCTGAAGTCCCCGAAGGCCCTCTGGTAGTCCTCCAGGAGCCAGCGGGCAACGCCGCGGTTATAGTAGGCCGCCGCATCCCGGGGGTTCAGTCCGGCGGCCCTCGTGAAATGCTTCTCCGCCGCGGGGTAGCTGCCCGCCGCCAGGGCGGAGTAGCCCCTTTCGGAGGAGTCCACCGCGGCAAGCTCCCTGACGAGCCCCTCGTAGCGCCCGCGGTCTCCGGGGCCGCCCCCCTTCCTCATTTTTTCCATGGCGCCAAGGGCCTCCGCCCTCCTCTTTGCGAGGGCCCTGAGCTCCCCCGCCCTGAGGGGGTCGGCGGCGAGGTCCTCGAGCCTCGAGGCCACGGCCCCGGGCTCCATGGAGACCGAGACCTCAGCCCGGAACTCCCTTCCGTTCCAGCTCTGGGCGCCCTCCCGGACGCCCACGACCCCCGGCACAAAGACCGCCTCGCCCTCCGCCCTGCCGGCCCGCGCGGCCACGGCCTTGAAGGCAAGGAGCTTCGCCCCGGCAAGTGCGATGGCGCGGCTGGATTCCTCGGTATCGAAAGGGCCGGCCGCGTAAGTGTAGGACTTCTCGATGGTGACTACCTCCGCCAGGGCCGGCATGGGGTGGAGCACGGCCAGAAGTAGCGCGACCGCAAAAGTGACGATGCCGGCCCGGCGGTTTTTCATGGGCTATTGTAACAATATATCCGAGGAGATAAACAGCGGGAATATGTTATAAATGGCAGGTGGTGATATAATACCCACCTGTACTTACCGCTATATTTGACAGGAGGGCATATTCATGGAACAGACGAAGATAGTGCTTCCCGACAGCGAGATCCCCAGACAGTGGTACAACATAATGGCGGACATGCCGAACCTTCCCCAGCCGCCCCTGCACCCGGCCACCAAACAGCCCGTGGGGCCGGACGACCTGAGCGCGATATTCCCCATGGCGCTCATCGAGCAGGAGGTCTCCACCCAGCGCTGGATAGACATACCCGAGGAGGTCCTCGATATTTACACCCTCTGGAGGCCCACTCCGCTTGTGAGGGCCAGGAGGCTCGAGAAGGCCCTGGGGACCCCGGCCAAGATATACTTCAAGTACGAGGGCGTGAGCCCGGCCGGAAGCCACAAGCCCAACACCTCGGTGCCCCAGGCCTACTACAACAAGCAGGCCGGCATCAAGCGGATAGCCACCGAAACTGGCGCCGGCCAGTGGGGCTCGGCCCTGGCCCTGGCCAACGGCATCTTCGGCCTCGACACCACGGTCTACATGGTCAAGGTGAGCTACGACCAGAAGCCCTACAGGCGGGTGCTCATGGAGACCTGGGGGGCCACCGTGCACGCAAGCCCCACCACCCTCACCAACGCCGGGAAGAAGATACTCGAGGCGGACCCCGACAGCCCGGGCAGCCTCGGCATAGCCATATCCGAGGCGGTGGAGGACGCAGCCACCCACGACGACACCAACTACGCCCTGGGCTCGGTCCTCAACCACGTGCTCCTTCACCAGACGGTCATCGGCCTGGAGGCCAAGAAGCAGTTCGAGATAGCCGGCGATTACCCCGATGTGGTCATAGGCTGCTGCGGCGGCGGAAGCAACCTGGCCGGCACGGGCTTCCCCTTCCTGGCCGACAAGATAGCGGGCAAGGACGTGAGGGTGTTGGCCGTGGAGCCCATCTCGTGCCCCACCCTAACCAAGGGAGAATACCGCTACGACTTCGGCGACACCGTCGGGATGACCCCGCTTCTTAAGATGTACACCCTGGGCCACGACTTCGTGCCCCCCGGCATACACGCCGGGGGCCTCCGCGACCATGCCGACGCCCCGCTCCTCTGCCAGCTCTATAACGACCGCCTCGTCGAGGCCGAGTCCTACGGGCAGACGGCCGTGTTCGCGGCGGCCATACTGTTTGCCAGGACCAAGGGAATAGTGCCCGCGCCCGAGAGCTCCCACGCCATAAAGGCCACCATAGACGAGGCCCTAAGGGCCAAGGAGGAGGGCAA
>JARRNG010000110.1:0-4995 GCA_037385265.1 Nitrospirota bacterium | reverse complement strand
CTCGGGTTCGCACTCCGCGGATATGTCCTCCGCCCGGAGCTCCTCGTCGAGGAAGTGATCGCGCCCCGCCTTCATATCGGCCTCTTTGCCGGCCCTCCTGACCACGAGGCACTTCTCTATGGTTGGCGTCTCCTGCATTGCCTCGTCGGCGTTCTTCTTAAGGGGAATCGCCTTTCCGGAGCGGAAGGAGGCGTCCGCCGTCACCAGGACCTTCGCTCCGCAGTCGTTTATTCTGTCTCTTAGAGAAAGCGACGAGAATCCCCCGAACACCACGCTATGGACGGCCCCGATCCTCGTACACGCGAGCATGCCGATGGCGAGCTCCGGGACCATGGGAAGATAGAAGGCCACCCTGTCGCCCTTTTGCACGCCGAATTTCTTGAGCACGTTCGCGAAGCGGCAAACCTCCTCGTGTAGCTGGCCGTAGGTATACTTCCTTTCCTTCCCGGCCTCGGGCTCCCAGATGATGGCCGTCTTGTCTTTGGTCGGCCCGCCGAGGTGGCGGTCAAGACAGTTAAAGGAAACGTTTAGCTTCGCACCCTCGAACCACCTTATCTCGGGCTTCAGGAAGTCATATCGCAACACCTTGTCCCATTTTCTGGACCAGGTGATGTTCTCGGCCATTCTGGCCCAGAAACCCTCGGGGTCCCGGAGCGACTCATCGTACATTCTTTCGAATTCTTCGGGGCTCTTTACGTATGCCTTTTCCTGATAATCTTTCGGCGGATAGAACTTCTGCGCTGGCATTGGCACCTCCTTGTAATTTAAGAGTATAGCGCCAAATCCCGAATTATTGAAGGGGCCTTCGATATTCGCATCTGCTTAAACTGTGTGGGTCTGACAGTGCAGAGAAATGGGTGAGAGGCTGGACCGGGGGAGTCTGAATTGAGGCGAAGAGGCGTCTATGCGCCCCAGCGTCGGACGCGACCGGTGTCCAGGTGGACGAACTTGGACTCGCTGTAGTACCCTATGCCGCCCGCCCTGAGGTCGAAAGCAGCCTTCCAGAGGCTGCGGAGGTTCCGGCCGGGGAGACGAATGTCGATCGCCTTTCCAGCTATGTGGAGGCTGTTTTTTGCCACTCCCGAGTTCGTCTTTCTCAGAAGCTCGTTGGTTTCAGGGGAACGGTAGCCGGAAATCACGTGGAAGGCTCCGCTCGTGTCGAGCCTCTTTGCGATGACATGGAGCATATTGAGCAATTTCGTGTCAATGCTCTTGATCTCTTCCGTGCGGTAGTCTCGGAGAATGTGGTTAATCTTCGCCAGGGCCTCGGGCTCGTACTTGCCGTCCGCCCAGTACACGGTTTCGAGGTTTTCGCCTGTATGAGTGTTATAGAAGGAAAGCTTTCTTTCCGGGGCGAGAGGCTTTCCGGCCGCCGCCAAAGCGGGGACTTCGCTCATCGCGAGGAATCCCATGAGAGCACCGAGCCTCAGGAAGTCACGCCTGGAGATTTTGCCGAAAAAACTCATCATGACTATTTTAAAGGAAACGAGGCGCAAAAATCGAGCAGATGGGATTTCTAAGGGGTCATGGGCCCCTGGTTAAGGATATCCAGAAGGATCTCGTCCCGCCCGTAAATGTCCTCACGGAACTGCACGGAGCCGTCGGCCGCTACCCAGGCGGTCCAGTAGAGCGAGTGGACGGCGTAAGGCTCGGGAAGGGGCACCTCGACCTCTTTGCCGCTTTCAAGCAGTTCCGATAAGTCCTCCGGGGACATGTTCGGGAGAAGGTGCAGTGCCAGATCAAGGGGCTTCTCAATTCTTATGCAGCCGTGGCTGAAGGTGCGTACTCTCTGGGTGAAAAGATTTTTCGACGGCGTATCGTGGAGATACACGTTGAAGCGGTTGGGAAACATGAACTTGACCCTGCCCAAGGGATTGCCCTGGCCCGGCCTCTGGATGAACCTGAAGGCAAAGTTCTCTTCGTCCACTTCGGGCCACTCCACGGTCGCGGGGTCCACGGGTTCGGCCTCTTTTCCCCAGCCCTGCAATACCACGAACCCCTTCCTCTTCAGGTAACCCGGGTCTTTCTGCACGGCGGGCAGTATCTCCTCTAAGGCGATGCTCCGAGGGACGTTCCATGCGGGGTTGAGCACAATGTAGGTCATCTTCGCGCTAAAGCTCGGTGTATGCCAGTAGGGCTTGCCCACCACTATGCGCATCGCCATCACCTTCTGCCTGAACTCCACCACGGAAAGCTCGAAGGCGGCCGTGTTTATGAATATATATCGATTTCCGAGGTCCTCGGGAAGCCAGCGCCAGCGTTCCATGTTGAGCTCAATCTGCTCGATGCGGCCCCCCACCGGGACGTTCAAGGCCGCAAGGGTCCGAGGCCCCACGACGCCGTCGGGAACGAGGCCGTGCCTGGCTTGGAACCTAAGGACTGCCTGCTCAAGGGCCTCGTCGAACACCTCCGGTTCCGGTTCCGAAAATCCTTCCACGTAATCGGCGCTTGCCAAGAGTCTCTCCCTCAGGGCCCGGACCCGAGGACCGCGGTGGCCCTTACTGAGGCCGGGCCCGTACGGTACGCGGGGCCAGCCCCCCTTAGCTTCTATCTCGAAGTAACGCCAGAGGGCCTGGCGCAGGTCGTAATATTCTTTGTGAGGGGGCACGAGGCTGCTCAGTGTCTCTGTTATTGTGTCCTTGGCAAGGGCCTCGGCGAGGAGCTTGTCGAGTTCCGCCTCCCAGACGTAGTCCGACCACTCCCCGTCCATGATTTCCGGGTAGATTCGGCCCGCCAGCAGGTGATAGCCGAAGCTCATGAAGGTGGACGTGAGCATCAGGTCGAGGTCCGCCACGAGGGCCGGGCCGGGCGGGCTGCCGCCACGCAGGCTGTCCTCGAGGCTTTCGGCCAGAGAGTGGATTTCATCGAGGGGATAATCCCGGGGCCTAAGTCCTTCGCTGGATGCATTTTCAACGTTTTTCATAAACTCATTGGCCTGTGGGCTCAGCCCCTCGGGGGTGATCCAGGCGGGCTTGAATCCACGATCTTCGTAGAACCTTCTGAGCATCCGCGTGATGCGGACTTGTCTTCCATCTATAGTGACCCATGAGGGTGCTCCGGCAGATTCGATTCGGTGCCGAAGCAGGCTCGATGCCGTTGGTTCAGCGGAGGAAACATCAGCTACGGGAGACGCGGAGAACGCAAGAAGCGCCACCAGGAGGACCAGAACTCTCTTCATGTCAGGATGTCGCCCTCAGGAAATGCTCAAAGACCATGGGATCGAAATGAGTTCCAACAGATTCCTCCATTATGCCCACAGCCTCGTCCCTGCTAAGGGCTTTTCGATAGGGCCTTTCGGACGTGAGGGCGTCGTAGAAATCCGCGAGGGCGATTATCCTCGATGGAAGCGGTATCTCCTCTCCTTTGAGGCCCGAAGGGTATCCGGAGCCGTCGTATTTTTCGTGGTGATGGCACATCCACTGGGCTACCTCCCTCATTCTACCGATGTTTTCGACCATACGGGCACCAGCGTAGGGGTGCTCCCTCATCCTGTCCATCTCCTCGGGATCGAGGGTGCTGACCTTCCCGAGAATGACCTCGGGCGTGCCGAGCTTCCCAATGTCGTGAAGCAGGGCGGCAAGCCTGACCCTTCGAATCTTCTCGGTGGCCATTCCGACCGCCTTGGCGATATTCGCGGAAAGCTCCGAGACTCGTTTTGAATGGCCATAGGTGTACGGGTCCTTGGCCTCCATGGCCAGCGAAAAGGCCTCTGCCGTGTCGAAAAGCATCTCCTGTATCTCGTCGTATAAGAGTGCCTTCTTTATCGCTACGGCGCAGTTTGTCGCGATACTGGATATCAGTTTAATCTCCGTGGAATAGTAGTCTTTGCCGTCGATCTTGTCTGTGGCGATTATGGTGCCTATGACCGAGCCCTCCACGCTGAGCGGCACAGCCAGGAGTCGCCTGGCGGGGTAAGGGAAGCCCTGGAACCGCTCGTCTTTCCTCACGTCGTCGACTACAATGGATTTCATGGTATTGTAAACGTGCCCCATCAGGCCGCTGTCGGCGCTCAACGCCGTCATCGAGGCGGCGCTCGCTTCCTCGCCCAGGGAGATCTTTGGGAAGAATACCTTATTAGGTGGCTCCTGCTCAGAGGCGATATCGGGGTTAATTATGCACGAGGGCTTCGGTGGCCCCGAGGGCATATCCGCGACGAGCAGGATTGAGATTCGGTTGGAGGGGCATATCTCCATAACCTCGTCGGCGAGTACCTTGCATATCCTGTCCACATCGAGGCCGGCTCCCAGCTTCGAGGTCAGGTCCCAGAGTATAGAGAGCTCGTCGTAATTTCTAGCCACTTCTCCCGATAAACTGTCTATTTCGTAATTCATGTGAACAATCTGGATGAGATTCCGCCAGATGAAATCCAAGGCCGGTTCAGCCGTTTTTCTGCCTCCTGGCACTGCGACTTCGCAGATGGTGGCCTCCACCAGGGAAACGCTTTTCTTGATCAGCCTTTTGGGCTTTGCTCCTTCGGGGTAGCATAGAAGGACTTCTTCGTTCTTGCCCAGGATGAATACAGGCAGCCCCAGGGCCTCGGAATAGTCGCGAAGGAGGTTCTTAAGCCTCTCGGCCGGAACATATTCGAATATCTGCTCAGGCACGCGCTTCTCCCTCCAGGTACTCGACCAGCTTCAAAAGCCCGCTCCCGTAGGAGGTGGAACCCAGGCCGATGCACTCTATGTCCCGTATCATGATATTCAGCGTAAGGAGTATCGGGATGTTCCTCGTAGTGTGGTTGCCCCGCAGGAAGCTGACCGTTTTGTAGACTTCCTCCTTCGGCAGCGCGCCGACGACGATTACCCCGGGCAGTCTCGACATGGTAACCGCCGCCGCTGCGTGGACGACGTCCGTCCCGTACCCCCTGGAGCCTACGATGGCCTGGATGTTCCTTGCCTCCTCCTGGTCTTCCGATATTATAAGAACTCGCCGGGAGCCGGCGAACCAGACTTCGCCGAGGAGCCTGTCTACCTGCTCAACGTTGTAGGGCTTGGA
>JARRNG010000109.1:0-9234 GCA_037385265.1 Nitrospirota bacterium | reverse complement strand
GAGGCTTAGCCGGGGGGCATGGGAGGGCTGACCTTCATAACGGGCGGGGCCAGGAGCGGAAAGAGCTCCTTCGCCCTCAAGGAGGCCTCCTCGAAGGCCGGGAGGAGGCTTTTCGTGGCCACCCTTGAGCCCCGCGACGAGGAGATGCGGCTGAGGGCGGAGCTCCACAGGGCCGAGCGAGGCCCCGGATGGGAGAGCCGCGAGGAGCCCCTGGGGCTCGCCGCGGCCCTAATCGAGGCAGCGGAGGCATACGAAGTCTGCCTGGTCGATTGCCTGACCCTCTGGCTCTCGAACATCATCCACGCCGGGCGTGACGTGGAGGCTGAGATAGCCGCGCTCGTCTCGGCCCTCGAGGACGCGAAGAGGCGCCTCGAGGTATATGTAGTCTCAAACGAGGTAGGCATGGGCATAGTGCCCGGAAACGAACTGGCCCGGCGCTTCAGGGATTACGCCGGAGTCCTGAACCAGCGGGTGGCCGGGGCCGCCGACGCCGTCTACCTCATGGCCTCGGGCATCCCGGTGAGGATAAAGTAGGCATCCGAAAGGGGAGAGAGATGGAAAGAGATACGGGACGGGAGACGGAGACCGGGGCCGAGGCGCTGCTTAGGGAGACAGTGGGGAGGATAGAGCCCCTGGACGAGGGACTCGGGGCCATGGCCCAGAGGAGGCTCGACTCGCTGACAAAGCCCCGGGGGAGCCTGGGCCTTCTCGAGGAGATGGCCCGGAGGCTCGTCGAGATAACGGGAGACGCCATGCCCTCCGTGGGAAGGAAGGTCATCTTCACCTTCGCCGGGGACCACGGGGTGGCCGACGAGGGCGTCTCGGCCTACCCCAGGGAGGTGACGCGCCAGATGGTCCTCAATTTCCTCCGGGGAGGGGCGGGCATAAACGTCCTGGCCCGGCACGCCGGGGCCGACGTGGCGGTGATAGACATCGGCGTGGACCACGACTTCGAGGGCGTCGAGGGGCTTTTGAGGAAGAAGGTGGTCCGCGGCACCCGCAACATGGCCCTGGGCCCGGCCATGACCGGGGAGGAGGCCCTGGCCTGCATCGAGGTCGGCATAGGGCTGGCGAACGAATTCAGCGGCCGGGGCTACTCGCTCTTCGGCACCGGGGAGATGGGCATAGCCAACACTACCCCCTCAAGCGCCATAGCCGCCGTGCTCACGGGAAAGTCCGCCGCCGAGGTGACGGGCAGGGGCACGGGCATAACGGACGCATCGCTCAGGAAGAAGGCGGAGGTAATAGAGCGGGCAATCGAAGTAAACGCCCCGGACCCCGGCGACCCCCTGGACGTGCTTTCGAAGGTGGGGGGCGCCGAGATAGGCGGAATAGCGGGCCTCTGCCTGGGCGGCGCGGCCAACAGGGTGCCCGTGGTGGTGGACGGCTTCATCTCCACGGCCGGGGCGCTCATAGCCTGCGAGCTTGCCCCTGGGACGAGGGACTACCTCTTCGCGGCCCACCGCTCGGCCGAAAGGGGCCACGGGGCGATGCTTGAAGAGCTTGGCCTCCGCCCTATCCTCGACCTCGGCATGCGCCTCGGCGAGGGCACGGGGGCCGCCCTTGCGATGCTCGTCATAGAGGCGGGCCTCAAGGTCTACAGGGAGATGGCCACCTTCGAGGGCGCGGGGATATCCGAGAGGGGAGACTGATTGCGCGATGACGCCGGTTACTTTTGTCGGAGGCGATGGCAAGACGCCGTGAGGAGCCTTATTGTGGCATTGAAGTTTCTGACCATCGTGCCCCTGGCGCGGGGGATGGAGATAAGCGAGCGCGACATGGCCCGCTCAGCCGGGGCCTTTCCCCTGGTCGGCCTCCTTGAGGGCGCGGCGCTTGCCGCCTGGGCGTATGTCGCTGCCCTGACCCTTCCGCCTCCGCTCGTTGCGGCCCTGGTGCTCCTTGCCCACGTGGTGCTTGGCGGGGCTTTTCACCTCGACGGGCTCTCGGACACCTTCGACGCCATAGCCAAGCGCGGGGAGAGGGAGGCGAAGCTCCGGGCCATGAAGGACGGAGCCTCGGGGGCCGCCGGCGTTAGCGCCGTGGTGCTTTCGGTGCTCATAAAGTACGTGCTCCTTGCCACGCTGGCGGGGCTTTACCCCGGGGCTTTTTACTTCGCCCTCCTTCTGATGCCGGTATTTTCAAAGTGGACCATGGCCGCGGCGATGTTCTACGGGAAACCCGCGAGGCCGGAGGGTCTGGGAAGGATATTCATCGCGGGCGCGGGGGCGGGCGAGTTCGCCCTGGCCACCCTCATGGTCTTTGTTGCGATGACGGCGGCGGCGGCGACGCTCGGGGCCTCGATTCCGCTCGGGCATCTCCTTAACGCCCTTACGCTCCTGGTCCTTTTCGGCTTTACGCTTTTAATGCTCAGGCTCTTTGACGGCCAGTTCGGGGGCCTTAGCGGCGACACCCTCGGCGCCCTGGGGGAGCTATCGGGAAACCTTTTCATGCTTATGGTGGCTACATGGTCGGGACTCTATACCTCATAAGGCACGGGCAAACGGAGGGCGACGGGAAGCGCCGGTACAAGGGCTCCCTGGACGTGCCCCTCTCGGCCGAGGGCGAGGCGGAGATGGAAAGGGCCGCCGGATTCGTGAAGGCATCACTCGATGCGGCCGGAAGGCGGCTGGGTGCGGTTTATTGCTCGGGCCTAAAGAGGGCCAAGCGGAGCGCCGAGATAGTGGCCGCGCCCTTCGGGCTCAGCCCCACGGTGGTCGAAGACCTCAGGGAAAGGCACTTCGGCCTCTGGGAGGGGCTCACCTTCGAGGAGATTGCCGAGCGCTGGCCCGACGCCTTTACGGCCTGGGCCTCCGACCCCCTTGAGCACAGCCCCCTCGAGGGCGAAAGCACCCTCGAGGTCAGCAGTAGGGTGGACAGGGCCTTTGACGACATCTTAGGCAGGCAGGACGGGGAATACATAGCCGTGGTGGCCCACGGGGGCGTAAACAGGGCCATACTCTGCCGCCTGATGGGCGTGCCCCTCGGGAACATCTTCCGCATAGAGCAGGACCACGGCGCGGTGAGCGTCGTTGAGTTCTACGACGGATATCCCGTTATAAAACTCCTCAACTGGAGGGGCCAACTATGAAACGCTCTTTGGTAACCGCTCTAATAGTCGTCCTGGCGCTCCTCATATCGCTTGCGCCACTATCCGCCCGGGCGGAGACTCCAAAGCGCATCGTGTCGCTTGCGCCGCAGATAACGGAGATGCTCTATGCCCTGGGGCTCGGCGACAACATTGTGGGGGTGACCATCTTTTGCGACTACCCGCCCGAGGCGAGGCAGAAGCCCAAGATAGGCGGCATGTCCAACCCCTCCCTCGAGGAGATTGTGGCCCTCAAGCCCGACCTCGTGATAATGACCACCGACGGAAACCCCAAGGAGATAGAGCCCAAGCTCCATTCCCTGGGCTTGAGGACCCACGTTATAAGGGCCCGCCGCCTGGAGGAGCTGCCGGGGGCCATCGAGAGGCTGGGGGCGGCCCTCGACGTCGGCGAAAGGGCCGAGGCCCTGGCGGGCGAAATCAGGGCCAAGCTCGACTCCTACGGGAAAATCGGCCGGGCAGTGGATAGGAGGCTCAAGGTCCTCTTCGTGGTCTGGCCCGAGCCACTTATCGTGGCGGGCGGCGGAACGGTGATAGACGACGGCATAAGGCTCCTGGGCCACGTGAACATAGCCTCAGAAAGTGCCGTGAACTACCCGAAATACTCCCTGGAGGAAGTACTGGCCCAAGCGCCGGACGTCATCCTCGTGGGGGGAATGGGCCAGCGGAACATGGAGAAGGTCTCGGCGAGGCTCCTCGAGAGGCTCCATAGCACGCCCGCCGCGAGGAGCGGGAGCATCTACTTCGTTGGGGACGGCCTCATGCGCTACGGCCCCAGGGTGGTGGAGGGCATGGACGAAATTGTGGAGGTATTCGAAAGGGAGGCCTCAAGATGAAGACGAGGTTCGCCCTTGTGGCCGTGGTCGTGGGCGCGGTGATCGCCGCCGCCCTCCTTGCCGGCCCCAGGCTCATAAACCCCTTCGAGATGAGCGCGACCGAAAGGGAGATACTCCTTGCGGTGAGGCTGCCGAGGGTGCTCGTGGCGGCCCTCATGGGCGGGGCCCTGGGGGCCTCGGGGGCAGTGCTCCAGGGTATGCTCCGAAATCCCCTGGCCGACCCCTACATACTGGGCCTCTACCATACCCCTCATGGCCTTTGCAGGGGCGATGGCCACGGGATTGCTGGTGGGCCTCATGGGCTGGCGGAGAGGCGGCATATGGCCCGAGAGGCTTCTTCTGGCGGGAATAGGAGTGGGCTTCATGCTCTCGGCCGTGCTCATGCTTCTCATGAGCGTCTCTTCGAGCGAGGGGCTCCGGAGGGCGATACTCTGGATCTTCGGCGACCTGGGGATGTCGGACTGGTCGCTAATCCCCTACGGGGCCCTCACCATAGGGGTGGGCCTCGTTATCGCCCAGGGGAGGGCGAAGGCCTTAAACGCCCTGATGCTCGGCGACGACCTCTCGCACAGCCTGGGTTTTTCCCCCAGGAAGGAGACGGCCACGATGTTCGTCGCGGCGGGCCTCATGACCTCGGCCAGCGTGGCCCTGGGGGGCATGGTGGGCTTCGTCGGCCTCCTGATGCCCCACATCATGCGCTACCTGGTGGGCACCGACAACCGCATCCTCATACCCGCCTCCGCCCTGGGGGGCGGCGCCCTCCTGGTGGTCTCGGACCTCATAGGAAGAACGGTCATAAGCCCCGTGGAGCTTCCGGCGGGGATCGTCACCGCCATTATCGGGGCGCCCTACTTCCTATATCTCCTGAGGAGGCGCGATGTCATCGGATAGAAGGCCCGAGCACATACTCGAGCTACGCGACGCCTCCTTCTCCTACGAAAGGAAGGGGCGCCTCATAGAGGGCCTGGCGCTCGGCGTGGGCGAGGCGGACTTCGTGGGCCTCCTGGGGGCCAACGGCTCGGGGAAGTCCACCATACTAAAGCTCCTAGCCGGGATACTCAGGCCCTCGAGCGGAGAGGTGAACCTCTGGGGAAAGCCCATCGCCTCGCTCCGGAACCGCGACAGGGCGAAGCTCGTGAGCTACCTCCCCCAGACCCTCGACATGCGGGTGCCCTTCACCGCCGGCGAGCTCGCCGCCATGGGCCTCTATCCCTACGAAAGCCCCCCCGCCCTGAGCGTGGAGGAGGCCCTGGAGATGGTGGGCCTGGCGGACAAGCGCGACACGCCCGTGGCCAACCTAAGCGGAGGCGAGCGCAGGAGGGCCTACATCGCCATGACCCTCCTCCAGGGCGCGGGCATACTCCTCCTGGACGAGCTCCATCTGGAACCTTATGTCGAGGTTCGCCAGGGGCTCATGCGGCTGCTCCGCGAATTGAATTCCAAGAGGGGGATATCCATCCTCATGGCCCTCCACGACGTGAACCTGGCCTTCCAGTTCGACCGCCTGGTTCTGGTTAAGGAGGGAAGGGTGCTCGGCGAGGGCCCGCCCGACAGGGTGCTCGAAAGGGAGCTCCTGAGGGAGGCCTTCGAAATAGACGTAAACGTGCACAGGCTCAGGGAAGGTTCCTTCATAACTTTCGGAGAGGGGGGCTGAGATGTTCATCTCGTCATGGAGCGGAGGGAAGGACAGCGCCCTGGCCTGCGCCAGGGCCATGGAGCGGGGCTACGACGTTGCGGCCATAGCCAACTTCATCTCCGACGACTATCGGAGGGTGAGGTTCCACGGCACCGAGGCCGGGCTCATAGCGGAGCAGGCTGACCTTGCGGGCCTCAGGCTCTTCCAGCGCGAGACCTCCGCCACGGGCTACGAGGAGGACTTCAAGGGGGCCATGAGGGAGCGCGTGGCCGAGGGCTACAGGGGGATGGTCTTTGGCGACATCTACCTCGAGGAGCACAGGCGGTGGGTGGAGCGCGTCTGCGCCGAGGTGGGCCTTGAGGCCCTTGAGCCCCTCTGGGGCGAGCCCACGCTCGACCTCCTTATGGAGTTCATCGAGAGGGGGTTTACCGCCGTCCTCGTCTCGGGCATGAAGGAGCACATAGGCAGGGAATGGATAGGCGGGAAGCTCGACCGGGATTTCATCGAATACATGAAGGGCAGGCCGGGTGCGGACCCCTGCGGGGAGCGGGGCGAGTACCACACCTTCGTCACGGGCGGGCCGATATTCGGCGGACGCATAGAGATAACGGAGCGGGAGGTCATCGAGAGGAACGGCTTCTGGCTCCTGGACATTAAGGGTTACAAGGTAGAAAGGCCGCCCTTGGCGGCCCAATAAGGAGGCTTGCGAGAGGAACCCCGTGTAAACCGGGGGCTGCCCCGCAACTGTGATCCGCTTGCTTCGTGCCGGATATTGCTTCCGCGTGAGAGCGGGCGGCGAGCCAGGAACTCTCCCTGTCTCCAAAAGCCACACCCTTCGCGGGAAGAAGGAGGTTTCAAGGTAATGAGGAAATTGCTGTTGTTGGTGCCGCCGCTGCTCATGCTCATGATATCGAGCGCCTGGGCGGCGGAGACGTTGGAGGTGGAAGAGGTGGTGGTCACGGCCTCGAGGCTGGAGGAGCCGGAGGCCGAGACCACGAGCTCTGTGACGGTGATAACGGCTGAGGAGATAGAGAGGCTCAACGTTCAGCTCGTGCCCGAAGTCCTCAGCCGGGTGGCCGACCTGAACCTGTCGCAAAACGGTGGCAAGGGTACGCTCGCCGAGGCCCTGCTCCGGGGCGGTGCGCCCAAGCACACGCTCGTCATGATCGACGGCGTCAAGGTCAACAGCCCCACCACCGGGGGAGTAGACTTCTCCTCCCTCAGCGTAGACGACATAGAGCGCATCGAGATAGTAAAGGGGCCCCAGAGCACCATGTACGGCTCCGAGGCCATGGCCGGTGTGATAAACATAATAACCAAGAAGGGAAAGGGCAAGCCGAAGGTGACGCTCTCCGCCGAGGGCGGCTCTTTCGGCACGTATAAGCCCTCCGTGAGCCTTTCGGGCGGCACGGAGCGCCTCAACTACAGGCTCACGGGTTCATATTTCCACACGGACGGGATATCTTCGGCCGCCTCCGGCACGGAGGACGACTCCGCGGAGATAGGCGCGCTTTCGGGCAAGGCGGGGGCGAGGCTCGGCGAGAGGGCGGACCTCGAGGTCGCCTTCACCTACGGCTACAACCGCACGGAGCTCGACCAGTTCGACTTCTTCGGGCGCACGGCCGTGGACGACCCCAACTACGTGCAGTGGAGGCGCAACTATACGCTTTTGGGAAACGGGAAGGTCTACCTCGCGGAGGGATGGGAGCAGGTGCTTAAGCTATCCACGGCCTGGGAGTCCCTGAGGTTCCGGAACCCCGACGTCTCCTACCTGAACTCCGACATAACGACCCGCATAAATACCGTCGACTGGCAGCACAACCTCTACCTCGCCGACTCCTACACGCTCACGGCGGGGGCGGAATACAGGACGGAGCACGGGGAAAACGAGGGGAATTTCGACGACACCGTGGACAACAAGGCCCTCTACCTCAACAACAAGCTCAAGCTCCTGGCTGACGCCCTGGTCCTTAACGCGGGTCTCCGCTACGACGACCACGAGACCTTCGGAAGCAAGACCACCTACAGGGTCGGCGCCCTCGTAAACATAGAGGACGCCGGGCTCAGGATAAGGGGCAGCTACGGCACGGGCTTCAGGGCCCCGGCGCTCAACGAGCTGTTCTTCCCGTTCTACGGCAATCCGGCGCTCAAGCCCGAGGAGAGCACGGCCTGGGAGGTGGGCCTAGAAAAGGACCTTGCCGACAGGGCCACGGTCTTCGTGACCTACTTCGCCCAGGACTACGAAAACCTCATAGAGGCCGACCCCTTCACCTTCACCGCCCAGAACATCGCCGAGGCCAGGATAAGGGGCGTCGAGACGGGCATTAGCGTGCGCGTGGCCGAGGGCCTCGACGCGAAGGCCAGCTACACCTACCTCGACGCCGAGGACAAGGCCACGGGCGAGCAGCTTACGCGCAGGCCCAAGGACAAGGTCGTAGTCTCGGCGGCCTACGCGCGCGGGAGGTTTTCGGCGGCGGCGGACTACACGTTCGTGGGCAGGACCTTCGACTCCACGGTGCAGCGGTTTCTCGACAGCTACAGCGTGGTAAACCTGAGCGGCTCTTTCGAGCTCAGAGACGGCATCACCCTCTTTGCGAGGGTGGAAAACCTCTTCGACGAGGACTACGAGACCGCGGGGACATTCGCCATGCCGGGGGTCTCCGGCTACGGGGGTGTGAAGGCGGAGTTCTGATTGAACGGTGGCCGGGGAGGCGCTTTCGCCCCCCCGGCCCTTTCATAAGCGTTATGGGGACTGGCACGAGCATAAAGGTATCGGTCGCGATTTCCGCCCTGGCGCACGCCCTGGCCTTCGGCGCGCTCCTCCTCGGGGGGTTCGCCGTGGCGGGGCACCACTCGAGGGAGGACGTCTTCTTCGTGGAGCTAAAGGAGGCCAGGCTTGTGGCCCCCGGGGGAGAAAGGAAGGCCTCACCGGTCGCCAAAGGGGCCGCGGTCGCGAAGAAGGCGCCTCGGCCAGAGCCCGAAAGGAAGAAGAAGGAGCCCATCGCTCCCGAGGCCGAGAAGATTGCAATCGCGGAGAAGCCCGCGCCTGCCCCCGTCTCTCCGGGGGAGGTTATAAAAAGTGCCCAGGAAGATGCTCCGGAAGATACTCCGGAAGAGGGGGGCGGGGAGGCGGCTCTGCGGGAGGGAGAAAGTATCTCTTCCGCCGGGGCATCCTTCGCTTCGCCATGGGGCTTTTCGGAAGGAGTGGAAATCCCTGTGGGCTCTTCCGGGGCGGGCTTCGGAGAGGCGGGGCTATCCAGGGCGGAGGCCCTCGCGAGGATAAGGAGGGCCATAGAGCGTGAGCTTACGTATCCGCCCCTTGCCCGGCGAAGGAGGCTCGAGGGTACGGTGCTTGCCGGGTTCGCCATCGACGAGGGGGGCGCGCCCCGCGACATAGAGATAGTCCGGAGCTCCGGCTATTCGGTCCTGGACGACGAAGTGGTGGAGATAATCAGGCGGGCCGCCCCGTTCCCTTACATCCCCGAGAGAGTCGAGGTGCCCGTGAGCTTCAGGCTCGTGGGGGCGAGGTAGCGCCTGCCCCGCGCCTGCGCCCGCGCATCCCTTATAATCAATCGCCAAACCCACTATAATAGGGCCATGGTGCTCGCCATAGACATAGGCAACACCTCCATAAGCGTCGGCCTCTTCGTCGGCTGGGA
>JARRNG010000108.1:0-9959 GCA_037385265.1 Nitrospirota bacterium | reverse complement strand
CTTCGAGCCATCTTTTGCCCGAAACCATGATGCCGATGGCCCCCAAAGGGGCCGTTATTAGTATGCTCAGGACCGACACCGCCAGGATGACCTCGCCCGAGCCCACCCCGGCCTCAAGGGGCACGGCGCCGATGGCGGCCTGCACGGTGGCCTTGGGGATGTAGGAAATGACGCAGAAGAGCTTCTCCTTGGAATTGAGGCCCGCGCCGAGGACGGAGAGGTATGTGCCGACGCTCCTGGCCGCGAGGCCTATGAATATGAGGGCGGCCCCGGCCGCACCAGCATCCAGGGCCACGTGCACGTTGACCTGGGCCCCCACGAGCACGAAGAGAAGTATCTCGGCGAAGATCCAGACCTTACCGAGTTTTTCCGATATCTTGTGGGCCCTGTGCTCGGTCTTCTCAAGAAGAATCGCCCCCACGGTCATCACGCCGATGAGGGCGGACATCTCCACCTTCGTCTTCAGCTCCTCCTCGAGCCACGTAAGCAGTATCGAGCACGCCAGGACCACGATGGTCATCTTCGTGGCCCTGAGGTGGAAGCGCTCGAAGAGCCTGTAGAGAACGTAGCCTGTCAGCGCCCCCACGGCGGCCCCGATGAGGACGGCCTCGGGTATGTCGAGGAGCTTCAGGTATATGTTCCCATAGGAGCCGGAATGCATCCCCAGGAGTATCGTGAACACTACTATCACGAAGACGTCGTCGAGGGAGCTTGCGCCTAGTATCAGGGTGGGTATTCCCTTTTTGGTCCCTTTTTTCTTCCGTATGAAGTCAACCATGAGGGGCACCACCACGGCGGGCGACACGGCGCCGACAATCGAGCCCAGTATGGCGGCCTCTAGGTAGCTCATCCCAAGGAGCTTTGGCGCGGCCAGGGTTATCGCGGTCCCCTCGAACAGGGCCGGCAGGAACGACATCACTATGGCGGTCTTCCCGACCTTGTTTATGGTTTCGCGCTTGAGTTCGAGGCCCGCCCTGAGGAGTATCACGATGAGGGCCACCATTCTGAGGTCTGCAGAGACCTTCATGAGCTCGGGCCTCATTAGGCCGAGCACGTAGGGGCCTATCAACACTCCTACCAGGAGCATCCCCAGAAGCCCGGGGAGACGGAGTTGCCTGAACAGGTAATCTGACAGCAGACCGAGCAGGACTACCAGCGCGATGCTTATCGCCACTTCAACCTCCTTAGCAACTCGGGGCGTAAAAAACTCCTGCCCTTTTCAGTAGCAGGAGTCATCAGCCCCGCCGGGCGGAGCACTTAAAGGCGAACCCCATCGCCGGAGACATTATAACAGAACCGGTTTCTTGTTTCATCCCCCGAAACTTGTTTTTTTGCGGCTGCCGGTCTATATTTATATGCATTTATCCGGAGGAGGGGCTTCTTTCGTGTATAACCTCGTGAGTCTCGGAGGAATTTTCTTGCTTGTCGGCTTTGCGTGGCTCCTTTCCACGGACCGCAGGGCCGTCAATCCCAGGCTCGTTGTCTTTGGCGTGGGCCTCCAGTTGCTCTTCGCCGTGTTCGTGTTCGTCGTGCCCTTCGGGGCGAGGTTCTTCCTGGCCATAAACGACATCGTCGTGAGGTTCCTCGACAGCGCGAGCGCGGGGACCAGGTTTGTCTTCGGGAGGCTTGCGCTTCCTCCTGGCACGACAGGCCAGGCGGGAGAGGAATCGCTCGGGTTCATACTGGCCTTTCAGGCCCTGCCGACGATAATATTCTTCGCCAGCGTCGTGGGCGCCCTCTACTACCTCGGCGTGATGTCCCGCCTCGTGGGAATATTCAGCAGGGCCTTCACCTGGCTCATGCGCATAAGCGGCGCCGAGTCCCTCTGCGCGGCCTCAAACATATTCGTCGGCATCGAGGCGGCCACCACCGTGAGGCCTTATCTAAGGGACATGACCCGCTCGGAGCTCTGCACCGTCCTCACCGCCGGGATGGCCACCATAGCGTCCAACGTCCTGGCCCTCTACGTCTTCATCCTGCGGGGCCAGTTCCCCACCATAGCGGGCCACCTGGTGAGTGCCTCCATACTTTCCGCCCCGGCGGCGATAGTGATGTCGAAGGTCCTATTGCCGGAAACCGAAAAGCCCGCCACCCTGGGCGTGGAGGTGAAGCCCCACTATGAACGCGAGTCCTCCATAATGGAAGCCCTGATAAACGGCGCAAACGCCGGCCTCAAGCTCATATTCGGCATAGTGGCTCTCCTTATCGCCTTTCTCGGCGTGCTGGACCTGCTCGACTCAGCCCTGGGGTGGGCCGGAGGCCTGGCGGGAGTAGAGGGGCTTTCGTTCACCGCCATTCTCGGCTATGTCTTTTATCCCTTCACGCTGGCAATAGGGGTGCCTCCAGCAGACGCCATGGAAGTGGCCAGGCTAATAGGCGAAAGGACGGTGGCCACGGAGGTCAAGTCCTATCAGGACCTGGCGGTGCTGATTTCCCGGGGAGCCCTCGAGGACCCGCGCTCGGCGTTCCTTGCAACTTACGCCCTTTGCGGATTTGCCCACGTGGCGTCGCTCGCCATATTCGTAGGCGGCATCGCCGCCCTGGTGCCCGAGCGGACAAGGGACCTCTCAGGCGTGGGTTTCAGGGCGCTCCTTGCGGCGACCCTCGCATGCCTTATGACCGCCGCCGTGGCGGGAACTTTCTTCTCGAAGGGCTCCATACTGCTCGGCGGAGGGTAGGGGGGCCTTGATACATGGGGCCCGTAGCGGTTAAGATGGGGAAAGTCAGGTTTTCGCTTCAAGTCAATAACGGCTCGCTTGGGATGGGTCTTTATCCATTCTGCTTAAAATAAGAACTCATATATCCCGGGGGTAGACATGACCGATCTGGTGCTCGATAGGCTTCGGCCGGAGATAGCGGAAAAAGTTGGGCCTTTTTTCGAGGAGGTCCTCGCAGGATACAGGGAAAACGTCCACTCGATTCACGTCACAGGAAGCTCCCTGACGGAGAACTTCGACCCCGAGGGCTCGGGCGTAAACTCAATCATTGTGCTCGGCGAGATGGACCTGAGGTTTCTGGAGCTCCTCGCCCCGAGGGGGAAGAAATACAGGAAGCAGAACGTCTCGGCCCCTCTCATAATGACGCCCGGATACATAAATTCGTCGCTGGACGTCTTCCCCATAGAGTTCCTGAACTTCAGGCTCCTGCACGAGACGGTCTATGGAGAGGACATCCTCGAGGGGCTGGAGATCGGGCACCGGGACCTCAGGCAACAGTGCGAGCGGGACCTGAAATCGAAGCTCATCGCGCTCAGGCAGGGGTACCTCTCGAGCATGGGAGACGCAAAGGCCATCTCCGAGGGCCTGATCGACGCCATAACGGCCCACATGCCGCTCTTCAGGGGCATAATCGCCGTTTCCGGAAAGACGCCTCCCGCGGCGTGGGACGAGGTTCTGGAGAAGCTCGGCCAGGTGACCGCCGTGGATTGCGCTGTCTACAGGCAGGTGCTCGACGCAAAGAGGAAGGGAGAGAAGCTCCCGCTTACCAGGCTGAACACTCTCTTCGAGGAATATTATATCGCCACGGAAAAGCTCGGGAAGGTCATAGATGAGATGCAGGTTTAGCACTATATTACTTCTGGCGGCGGCCCTCCTGGCGGCGGCTTCGGCCTTTGCCCTGGAGGTGCCTGACACTCCGCGGAACCACGTGGTGGACCTAGCAGGGGTGATTGACGACGGCGTGGAGATTAAGCTCAACGGCTACCTCCTGGAACTCGAGCAGAAGACGACCGCCCAGGTCGTGGTCCTCACCATAGATAGCCTGGAGGGGGGTTCCCTCGAGGAGTTTTCCCTTTCCGTGGCCCACGACAAATGGAAGCTCGGGCAGAAGGGCAAGGACAACGGGGTGCTCATCCTCGTCGTCCCCGGCGACAGGAAATACCGCTTCGAGATAGGCTACGGCCTGGAGGGCGCTCTCCCGGACAGCCTCGTGGGGACCATCGGCAGGCAGTACATGGTCCCCAACTTCAGAAAGGGAGATTATTCGACGGGCATAGCGGCGGCCGCCATAGCCGTGGCCGGCAAGATAGCCCAGGAACAGGGCGTCGAGATCACGGGAATGCCCCGCGTCACCTATCAGCCGCGTCCCGCCGGGCGCGCTGCGGGTGAAGGCCCCGGGCTCGTGGGCGCCGTGTTTTCGATACTCTTCTTTATAGGCCTCATATATCTTTTCATCAGGCACCCTAGGCTGCTCATCTTCTTTTTGCTGATGTCGGGCTTCGGAAGGAGGGGCTCCTGGGGAGGAGGCGGCTTCGGCGGCGGGGGCTTCGGCGGCGGAGGTTTCGGAGGCGGCGGGAGCTTCGGCGGAGGCGGGGGAGGCGGCTTCGGCGGCGGCGGCGCATCCGGGGGCTGGTAGAAATCTGTTGGAATATGGGTAATATAATAGATGAACTCGGAGGTTTACTGACATGTCCAAGGGATTGAAGACGGCTCTGATAGTAATCGGAGTCCTGGTTGTAGTCGGCGTTTTATTTGCGGGTTGGGCCATAGGGCAATATAACGCCGTGGTCGCCATGGACGAGAACGTCAACAGCAGGTGGGCCCAGGTGGACAACCAACTGAAGCGTCGCTACGACCTGATACCCAACCTGGTGGAGACCGTCAAGGGCTACGCCTCGCACGAAAAGGAGCTCTTCGAGAACATCGCCGAGGCCCGGACCAAGTACTTCCAGCAGGATTCGCGGGCAGGGCAGATCGAGGCCTCGGGCCAGCTCGAAAGGGCGCTTTCGAGGCTGTTGCTTCTCAGGGAGCAGTACCCCCAGCTGCGGGCGAACGAGAACTACATGAAGCTCCAGGACAGCCTTGAGGGGACCGAAAACAGGATGCCGATTACTACGAATTGCCCGAAGGCGAGGGCGAGACGCCGAAGGTCGA
Organism: Nitrospirota bacterium; assembly: GCA_037385265.1. GTDB lineage: Bacteria > Nitrospirota > Thermodesulfovibrionia > Thermodesulfovibrionales > JdFR-86 > JARRNG01. The sequence continues at coordinate 5,088 of JARRNG010000108.1, read as the reverse complement.
CTTCGGGGGTTAGTCCGTATCCTTTTTGACGGGCTTGGTTATCTCGAGCATCCTGTCGAGGGCCCTCTTGGCTGGCACCCTTATCTCTTCGGGTACCTTGATAACGTGCTTCGTCTCCCTGAAGGCCTCGACGATGCTCTTGAGGGTGGTCTTCTTCATGTTAGGGCATATCATGTCGGACCTGAGGGGATAGAATACCTTGTCGGGGTTGTCCTTCCTGAGCCTGTAGAGAAGCCCCACCTCGGTGCCCACGATGAACTCCTTCTCCGGGGAGGATGAGGCGAACCTTATCATCCCCGAGGTGCTGGTCACGTGGTCGGCCTCCTCGAGCACCTCGGGGAGGCATTCCGGATGGGCCATCACCACGGCCTTCGGGTGAGCCTTTCTGGCGTCGATCAAGTCCTGGCGGGTGACCCTGTCGTGGACGTGGCAGAAGCCGTCCCAGGAGATTATCCGCTTTTTCGTATTCTTCTGGGCCCAGGCCGACAGGTTCTTGTCGGGGACGCAGATTACCTTGTCCCCTTCGACCGAATTGACGACCTCGACCACGTTTGCCGAGGTGCAGCAGATGTCGCTGTGGGCCTTCACCTCGGCCGTGGTGTTTACGTAGGCCACGACGGGCACCCCCGGGTTTTCGGCCTTTATGTCCGATAGTGTGTACTCCTTGGGGTATATCAGCTTGGGCTGCTCCTTGTAGCCGGGGTAGGAGGGCCAGAGCCTCCGGGGCTCGGAGACCCGTATCATGTCGGCCATGGGGCAGGAGGCCCCGATCTCGGGCAGCAGCACCGTCTTTTCCGGCGAGAGTATCGAGGCGCTCTCGGCCATGAAATTGACGCCGCAGAACACTATCATGTCGCATTCCTCGGTGGCCGCCTTCCGCGACAGCTCCAGGGAGTCCCCGGCGAAGTCTGCTATCTCCTGGACCTCGTCGCGCTGGTAGTTGTGGGCGAGGATTATGGCCCTGCGCTCTTCCTTGAGCCTGAGGATCTGTTCTTTGAGGGCTTCCTTATCGGCGTTCATAGGACCTGTAGTGCCTAAAAGGCGTTGCCGGGGATGTGGTTCGTAAAGAGAACCTTGCCGTCGTCGAGCACCACCTTGTAGATGACCGTCTTTTCTTTCGGCCTGGCGGGCTCGATCCGCCTCTCGCCTTTGTATATAGAATACACTTTTCTTATGTAGTTCGTGGTCTCGTCCGGCAGCCGCCCGGAGTTTTCCACCCTCCTTGGACCGGCATTGTAGGCCGCCAGGGCCTTCGTGAGGTCGCCGTCGAACTTTTCGATGAGGTACTTGAGGTAACGGGTGCCTCCCTCTATGTTATCTTCGGGATTGAAGGGGTTTCTTACGCCCAGGTCGCTGGCCGTGCCCGGCATGAGCTGCATCAGCCCCATGGCGCCCTTCCGGGACACCGCCCCCGAGTCGAAGGCCGATTCCGCCGTGATGACCGCGCTGATGAGGGAAGGGTCGAGCCGGTACTTGCTGGCCTTGTTCACTATAATCTGGTGGACGTCGTTATGCCCCCCGCCCCTTTCGCTGCCGCCGTGGAAGACAACGGTGTGGCCGACCTTGGGGGTGTCGGTTAGAACGAAGTTTCCGTTTTCATCCACGCACTTGTATATCTCGGCCCCCGCAACCGCCGGAAACAGCAAGAAAAGCATTAAGATTAAGTGCACAACCACTTGAAAATACTAACATTTAATGGAGGCCTTGTCAAGCAATATCCGGCTTGAAAATCCTTGACAACTCCCTGGATATCCAATAGGATGGGGCCAGGAATGCCTTGGCGGGAGGTGACGATATGATCTGCAGCTTTGCCAATCTGGACGGCAAGAAGCTCCAGGCCGTGCAGGAGCTCGAAGAGAAGCTCGGAAAGACCGTCCTCGCTTTTTCGTGCAGCGACATAAACGCCGACGCCCTGAGCGAGGGGGAGCTTGCGGAGCTCAGGGAGGCGGAAAAGAGGCTTGGCCTTTCGCTCCTTGCCGTGAAATAATCACGAGCCGTGAAATGGGCCCAACCCCCGAAACAGACGAGGTGCGCGATGCAATATGAACGAGCCCCGGTTACTCAGTGCAAGTCCCGCATAGACGGCAAACTCATAAACATAAGGCACGCCAGCGAGGGAGACCTCCTGTACATCAGGGAAAAACTCAAGGAACTCGGCTCGACGCGGAGGGCGGAGGACTACGCCGGCTACGTCGTGGCCGATAAGGATGGAGAACTCCTGGGGTTTGGTGTGGTTACAGAGGAACCGGGCGGCATGAAAGGGTACAGCGTCCACGTGGCCTCCGAACACGGATATCTCGCCGATACGATGGTCAAACACCTGATAGAGCAGCCCCGCCTGGGTCCCTGAGCCGATTAACCGTAGAATGAAAGGGCCGGCCGGAAGATATTCCGGCCGGCCCTTTTCGGTGCTTCGACGTCCTAGATCTATTATCTCTTGGGGTTACTTGCCGCCTTTAGGCTTTTCCTCCGGGGCCTTCATCATGGACGGGGCGTGAATCATTTCATCGATTGGCGTATAAATATACTTAGTGCATGAAATAATCTTGGCTTTACCTTCAATTTTCACATCGCAATCGTCTATATATTTTGATATTCCTATATCCGTGGACTGACCGGAATTGTCTTCTGTTAGGTGGATGAAATCAATATCAACTTTCTTTCCGTTCCAATGACTGTTATCTGAGGCGATGAAAGAGTCTCGCCTCGCATTGCGACCACTCGGGTTGCCATATTTGAAGTCCAATACCCTTCGGATTTCGTTTGCCTTACTGTCGTCGTATTCGATAACCACCTTGAAGAATTTGTCGTTATAAAAGAAATACTTAATATTTCTCAAACGTATTTTAGCTATGGAACCCACTTTCTTTAGGTAGAGGTTTTCTCCTTTACGCGTGTAAATCGCTACTCCGTTATCATACACGCGCCGCAATTCCATGTTTGGCAGGTCAGCAATCCTGGTGCCCCATTCTATATCTCGGAAACCATCGGGCTCATTCTCAAATGCCAAAGCGCCACTAGAAGATAATGAAAGAAATGGCAGGGGGAGTAATACCACAGCAAGCAAAACCGTGAATGCCTTCCCCCAGGCTAGTCTGGATCTCGAAAATATCCTCATACCCTGCCCCCCAATATTGGATCTAGAATACTCGTTGCATTATACTATATTGTCGCATGAACACGCAGTAACATTTGCAGATCCTCGGATTTCACACATGACGCTAAGGCCTATATTTATGTCGCTAATGCATATAATTCCAAATGCTCCCAAATGCAATTGGGTTAACCGTAAGTGTTTTAACTTATTTTTGGGTTGAGTGGAGGGAACCCGAGCTCTCCCCGGCGTCTTGAATGCCTCTCCATGGGGCCGTCTCAGATGCTTGAAGAGGGCTGTCCTATAAGAACAGAGGCATAAAAAAAGGGACAATTCAGACAAGAAAACACAGCCGGGCTGCGCGTGGCCAAGGGTAAAGGGGGGTGTCAATTCCGGGTGACCTTCGGACAAACCCATTGATTTTAAGTCAATGTTATCATGCCCGAACTTGACAGCTGGGCAGTTTCTGCGATACTTATCTAAACGGGCGATACAAATGAACTAACAACTGGTTTGGAGTTATAAGAACTGCGGAGGTTCTTTGGTGGCTGGCGGAACGATTTGGAAGGGGGATATCCATTTCGGCGATGCGAGCGTCCCCGTGAAGCTCCACACGGCGGTTAAGGAAGAACGGATTCATTTTCACCTGCTCCACAAGCGCGACCGCGTCAGATTGCGCCAGCAGATGATCTGCGAGTACGAAAAGGCGCCTGTCCCGTCGGAGGAGCAGGCCAAGGGGTTTGAACTGGAGGACAGAAAATATATCCTCGTGGACCCCGAGGAGCTGGAACTTGCCGAGCCCGAAAGCAGCCGGATGGTCGAAGTCCATGAATTCGTCAAATCCGGGCAAATAGACCCCGTTTATTTTGAACGGGCGTACTACCTCGAGCCGGATGCAAGCTTTGAAGTTTACAACGCGCTACTCGGGGCTCTGAGGGAGATGGAGGTAGAGGGCATCTGCACCTGGACCATGAGAAGGCGTTCATACTTCGGTGCCTTGCAGGCGAGGGGGCTCGTCCTTCGACTGTGCACTCTGCGGTATGTCGACGAAGTGATTCCCGTCAAGTCTCTCGAACTGCAGGAATTTTCCCTGTCCGAAAAAGAACTGAAAATAGGAAGCGATCTAATCAGCCAGTTGAGCGTTCCCTTTGAGCCGCAGAAATTCGAAAACGAACACCAGAAGAAGCTGCAGAATTTGATCGATAAGAAATCCCGCGGAAGAAAGATCGCGCTCGTGCGGCCAAAGCGTCTGAAGCCCACCGCGCCGGACAAGCTGCTTCAGGCCCTTGAGGCGAGCCTAAAGAGGGTGGCCTGAATGAAAGCCGGCAAACGTGTTCGGGTCCCGTCCAATCCGCCTTCGGTGAAGGGCGACGAAACGGCTCTGCAGGGGATATGGAGCGGCACGATCAGCTTTAGCCTGGTGGCCATCCCGGTGCAATTGGTCAGGGCGGTCGAGCCCGGCCGTGTCTCCTTTCGCATGCTCCACAGCAAGGACTACTCCCCCCTGGCCAGAAGAATGTACTGCCCAGCGGAAGAAGAGATAGTTCCCCCGGACGAGATTATCAGGGGATACGAAATCGGGCCCGATAAGTACGTACTGATAACGGACGAGGAACTGGAGTCGGTGTCGCCCGAACGGAGCCGCACCATAGAGATTGTCGAGTTCATCGATATGAAGGAAGTGGATTCGATCTACTACGATCACCCGTACTATCTCGTTCCCTCGAAGGGGGGCGAGAAATCTTATCGTCTGCTGGTCGAGGCGATGAGCCGGACGAACAAGGCCGGGTTGGCGAAGGTCGTGCTGGGGGAGCGAGAGTATCTCGTGGCGGTCAAGAGCGCCGACGGGGCGCTGGCCCTGATAACGCTTCACTACAGCGAGGAAGTACTCCCCGCCGCCGACATTTCTCCGAAGGAAGAAGAGGTGGAAGCCGGGGAGAAAAGCCGCATGAAAAAGACCATCAAGAAGATGATGTCGGACTTCGAACCGGAAA
>JARRNG010000107.1:0-7762 GCA_037385265.1 Nitrospirota bacterium | reverse complement strand
ATGATGTTCTTACTAAAGAGCAACTTGAGAGATATCAAGCTATTTCAAAGGAATATGCAATACCTAAAATCATTACTGTGTCTAACCAATTTGTTTCAGAGCCCACCCAGTGTCCCATTGTAATAAAACCCGTTAAAGATGTTGGATTAATCCATTTTTCTTGGTCTTACCTCCTAACAATTGCCCATGTACTATTATTTAAAAACGATATGAATATTGAAGACGAAGATCAAGTCGAAATAATGCGTGAGGTAGTTAGATATCTTGAAGACAAGAAATCAGGAGTCTTTGGCTTCCACCAGATGAAGAATGGTTGGAGTGATGTTATTGAAAAGATTAATACCGGCTCTATTTTGAAAAGTGATGACCGTGATGTCTGTGATGCTGTAGTAAGTTGGCAACAAGAAGAAAAGGATATGGCATTAATTCTCAGTAGATCCCTTGGAGTATTAGTGGAATCGGGTGAAAGAAAATATAAAGGCAATATAAGTGCAAGGCTGAGTGATGATAAGAATTCCGTGATAGATAAGAAAATGCTTTCTTCAATTTTACGCGTTAAGGACGCTGTCTCTGATATCAGAATTACAGGATTGTTAGAGAAAAGAACAGTAGAAATGTTTGTCTCATTACAAGCGCCTCATGATAAGACTACCCGAGGACAGCTGGGATGGATAAGGCGACAACTTGAGAATTGCAAGAAAAGAAATGAAGAAGGGTTCAAGAAGCTTCAGGCAAATCTGTACATAGATATCAGGATTAAAAATAGCAGAATCCCTGTGCGCATGAGTATCCAAAGTTTTGACGATATATATGAAGAAGTAAGAGACAAGGAATTGTTAGAGTTCAAGGTACTCTATATAAAGGATTTTGGCAGAAAATTTGCGTCACCCAAGAAGTTTGTTGAAGTGATGGAGCAGATGCTCCTTGATTTTTATAGCATAATTATCCAACACCTGAGCAAGTGGGAGCCATCAGCACCCAAGATGGTCAAACCTGCTGAGGAGGAGCATCCAGTTCCTGTTGCAATAACTTCTCTTGAATCCAGCAGAGATGATGAGGCAATTGTGGACAATATCGGGAGAGAAAACAATCTCTCATCAGACGAGGATGATGAACATACAAGTGATCATTCGGGACTGATTAATTCTGAGGATGCCATACTTGACTCCGATTAAGCCTCGGACGCATTCTGGCGGCGATCCCTATATTTGAAGGCTTCCACGTTGATCCGCAAATTTCATTAGTGCTAAAAATGCTTCCTCATAAGTGGAAGCCGCACTCGTTGGGATTTTCTGATACTGCGGATACGCAGGTGGAGGCGATAATGCGCCCCCGCATGTCAGGGGCCTGACTTCGCTGAAACCAGCCTGCGTACCCGCCAAAAGCCCGCCCTACTTCCCTATGCAGAACTCGCCGAAGATGCGGTCGAGGATGTCCTCGGTGGTCACGGCCCCCACTATCTCGCCCAGGGCGTCGAGGGCCTCGCGCATCTCCATGGCCGCTATCTCAAGGGGCCTTCCCTCCTCCAGGGCAATGAGGGCGGCGCCCATTGCCCCGGCTGCCCTCTCCAAGGATAGCCTGTGCCTGAGGTTGGTGACCACCACGCCTTCGGCCAGGGCCGAGGGGTCCTTTATGGACAGCTCGTATATCGCATTCCTCAAGTCGTCGAGCCCCTCGCCCGTGCGCGCCGAGACCTCAACGGCCCGCGCCCCTTCGGGCAGGGCCTCCGCCCTAAGCCTCCGGGGGAGGTCGCACTTGTTCAGCACCACGATGGCGCTTCGCGAGGCTATCCTTTCGAGGAGCTCGCGGTCCCCTTCGTGGAGGGGCTCGCTCGCATCGAGCATTCCCAGTACCAGGTCGGCGCTTTCCATGGCCCTCAGGGTTCGGCGCACGCCCTCCTCCTCGGCCATGTCGCGGGCCTGGCGTATTCCCGCCGTATCCACGATTTTCATCGGCAGGCCCCTTACGCTTACGAACTCCTCGAGGACGTCCCGCGTGGTGCCGGGCATCTCGGTGACAATGGCCCTGTCCTCGCTTAGAAGGGCGTTAAGGAGCGACGACTTGCCCACGTTGGGCCTTCCGGCTATCACCGCCCTTATGCCCTCGCGGAAGAGCCTCCCCTCCTCGAAGCTGGCCGAAAGCGCGCGGGCCTCACCGCGGGCCGTGCGGAGCCCCTCCGTTATCTCCGAAAGCGGGGCGGGCTCTATCTCGTCCTCGGGGAAGTCTATGCAGGCCTCCACGTGGGCGCAGAGGTCCCTGACCCTATCGAGCACGGCGTTCACCCTCCTTGAAAGCCCGCCCTCGAGCTGTCCCATGGCTATTCTCTCGGCCGAGGCGGTCTTGGCCCTGATGAGGTCCAGGGCGGCCTCGGCCTGGCTGAGGTCGATTCGTCCGTTTAAGAAGGCCCGCTTCGTGAACTCCCCCGGCTCGGCCAGGCGGGCCCCCTCCCTGATGGCGAGCTCGAGCACCCGGCGCACGGGCACGAGCCCCCCGTGGCAGTTTATCTCCACCACGTCCTCGCGGGTGTAGGTGCGGGGGGCGCGCATGGGGGCAAGGAGCACCTCGTCGAGCCTCTCGCCCGTAGCGGGGTCTACAACGTCGCCCGGATGGGCGGGGCTGAAGATCCTCCGGGCTATGGCGAAGGCGGCGGGTCCGCTTAGCCTCACGATGCCTATTCCCCCCTCCCCCGGCGGGGTGGAGACGGCGGCTATGGTGTCGGCTTCCATCATATATAATAAAAGTAACCCATCGCCGGAGGGAAAGTCTAACAAACGGTGCTTTTCGAGCCCTTCGAATTCGCGGGCCTGAGGCTCAGGAACCGCATAGTGCGCTCGGCCACCTACGAAAAGATGGCCGACCCCGACGGCCGCGTTACGGACCGGCTTATAGACAACTACGTCGCCCTCGCCCGGGGCGGCTCGGGCCTCATAATAACCGGCTTCGCCCTCGTCCATCCATCGGGGAGGGCCGCGCCCCAGATGCTCTCCCTCCACGCCGACAGCTTCGTCGAAGGGCTAAGGGGGCTGACCGACGCGGTGCGCCGGGAGGGGGGGATAATCGCCGTCCAGCTCGTCCACGGCGGGGGGCAGTGCCCGCCCCTCATGCTCGGCGGCGCGCGGGCCCTGGCCCCCTCGGAGAAGTACGACCGGGTGACGCGGAGCACCTCGAAGGCCATGGAGGAGGCCGAGATATGGATGGTCGTGGACGCCTTCGCCGACGCCGCCTGGAGGGCACGCTCGGCGGGCTTCGACGCCCTCGAGCTCCACGCCGCCCACGGATACCTGATATCGGCCTTCCTCTCGCCCTACACCAACAGGCGCGACGACTACTGGGGCGGCGACGAGGAGCGGCGCTCCCACTTCGCCGAGGAAGTCCTTAAGGCCGTTCGCCAGGCCGTGGGGAGCGACTACCCCGTCCTTATCAAGATAAACGCCGACGACCTCGTCGAGGGCGGTCTTAAGCCCGACGAAAGCCTCCGCCACGTGCGAAGGCTCCTGCCCCTGGGGCTCGACGCCGTGGAGATAAGCGGCGGCATGAGGGACTCGCGCGTAAAGACCATCCGTCCAGACATCCTGGCGCCCGGGGACGAGGCCTACTTCCGCGAGGCAGGCAAGCTCTTCAAGGAGGGCCTCGACATCCCCGTGATTGTCACAGGCGGGATGCGCTCCCGCGAGGTCATGGAGGGGGTCCTAAAGCGCGGCGAGGCCGACCTGGTGGGGATGTCGAGGCCCCTTATCAGGGAGCCCGACCTCCCGAACCTCCTGCGGGAGGGCAAGGAGGCGGCCGACTGCATCTCCTGCAACAAGTGCACGCGCTTCAACAAGCTCCCCTACGTATTCTGCAAGGAGCTGCATAAGAATCCCCCGCATGAGGACTTATAGTTCTCATTAGATAGGCTTATAATCCGGAATTGCGGACGAATTCCGCGGTCTTCACATTATTTTCAATTTTCCACGGTAACTTAGGATGCAGGGTTTCGTTGCGAATGAATTTTAGACCCCGCATATCAACCCCCGTCCTGGTCGCTTTCGCGGTCTTCCTTATAATGATTTCATCCCCTCCGGCCTATGCCTGTAACGGCCTCGACGCGGTGCTTTCGGAAAACCCCGCCGCCCATGCCTTCAAGGCCTACCGGGGGAAACAGGGCATCACCTACCTGGACGTGGAGAGAAACCTCCTCGTCGACCGCGGGACCGTCAGGGTCTCGCCGGGGCTTGCGGTTTCCATCGCCGAGCGCTTCGTGAGGGAAAATCTCTCGGAGGAGCAGATGCCGCTTAGGTTCAGGAAGCTCGAGAATGTCCACGGCCGGCTCGTATACCAGTTCGAGACCCGGCCCCTCAAGGGCTATAAAGGCCTCTACCACCTGGGGCCGGTGAACTTCAAGGTCGAGCGCGTGATATTGGACGTGGACGCCCGGACGGGCGAGGTCCTCCTGGCAAACGGCTGCGGGGCGGCTCCCGGCCAGCTCCTGGCCAGGTACGACCTCTCGAGCTTCGGCCCCGACGACAGAAACAGCGACGTCACCCTCGTATCGAACAACACCAACTTCATAGCCCGCGACACCGGCAACACGGTGCGCGTGGACGGCCGCATAGAGGCCGACGAATGGAAGGACACGGGGCACAGGTACTTCTACCTCGGCGATTTCACGCCCCACGGCGGCAAGGCCCCCCACCAAAACCGGCAGTACTACGCCGAGGTCTGGACGCAGCTCTCGGGCGACACCCTCTACTTCGCCGTCAAGACCGACACCCCCTACTGGGTGGGCCTCATGTTCAAGGGCGACGCCAACCTCGGCATGCTCGGGGCCTACCGCGACGCCAAGGTCCTCACCTCCTACGGCGCCGTCACCGACCGGCACTTCACGCAGCGGCCCGACAAGACCTTCTTCCTCGCCCCCGACGTGGAGGACGATATCCTGGCAAAGGGCGTGAGGCAGGACGACTTCTATACATATGAACTGGCCTTCCCCCTCGACTCGGGCGACGAAAGCGACATCTCCTTCGAGCGCGGCCGGGCATACAACATGCTCCTTGCCGTGGGAAACACCCTGGAGCACTACGGCATATTCACGATGGACGATAGCCACAAGAACCACGACCACTCCAAGAACAACCAACACCACGTGGACGTCTGGGCCAGCGCCGAGACGACCTTCAGGATAGGCTCCCCGGCCCGCGAGGACGTCTTCGGCGCGCCCGTGGAGCCTTCGTTTACGAGCTACGTGTCGGGCTTCGACCCCTCGAAGGGCGGCGGCCACTTCCACTACGCCATGGAGGGGTTCAAGGACTTCGCCGGAAGGAGCACGGCTGCCCTGGTGGCGGCGCTCCTTGCGGCTCTTGCGGTACTGGGCGCCACGGTCTTCGGGCTAAGGAGGCTCGGGGCGCCGGCGTCCGCGGAGGGAGGCGGAGGCGTGGACCTCTTCCGCTTCGGATGGGTCAGGCGCTTCGTCATGTGGAAGCACTTCAGGACGGTGTTCATAGTGCCCACGCTCCTCATATTCATAGCCATAGTGGTGCTGGGGTTCATGGACGTCCAGGACGGCCGGAGGAACATCGCCACCGTCTACACCTGGACCCTCTGGTGGAGCCTCGTGGTCTTCAGCCTCGTCCTCATGGGCCGCTTCTGGTGCATGATGTGCCCCTTCGCGGCCCTAGGCGACGCCGCCCAGAAGCTGTTCTCCCTCAACAGGGAGCTTCCTAAGAGGCTCAGGAACATGGGGTTTCAGGCCCTGGCCTTCGTGGCCCTTACGCTCGCCTACACCATCATCGCCTTCCCCTCCAGGCCGCTTGTGACTTCCATAGTGATACTCGTGATACTCGCCGCCGCCGTGGTCATGAGCGTGATATACAGGAGGCGCTCCTTCTGCCGCCACCTCTGCCCCATAGGGGCGGTGATAGGGCTCTACTCCACCCTCTCGCCGGTGGAGATCAAGCCCCGGAGCCAGGCTCGCTGCGACGCCCACGCCAATAAGACCTGCCAGGCCGCGTGCCCCATGCTCGAGGCCCCGCAGGAAAAGGAAAACAACATCTACTGCAACTTCTGCATGAAGTGCCTCCCAGCCTGCCCCGGCGCCAACCTCTCGCTGAGGCTCAGGCCCCTGGGAAGCGACCTCTACGCCCGCAGGACTAGGACTGCCTCCGAGGCCGTGGCCTCGGTGCTCCTCCTGGGGGTGATAGTGGTCGAGACGCTTTCGATGACGAGCGTGTGGGAGCCCCTGAAAAGGTGGATAGGCTCCCTCGCGGGGCTCGGCTCCCCGGCGGCGGCCTATACCGCCACCTTCGCCCTCACGGTGGCCCTGCCCGTGGCGGGCTTCGTGCTGGCCTGCTGGGCCCTGAGCGCATGGCTTGGAAAGAGGGAATACCCGGTTAAGGACCTGGTGGTGGACTTCGCCTTCGTCTATATCCCCCTGGGGGTCTCCCTGCACCTGGCCCACAACCTCCAGCATCTCTTCATGGAGGGGCCCGTGGCCGTGCCGGCTACCATAAGGCTCCTTCAGGAGGCGGGCATCGGGACGTCGTGGTTCGTAAACTGGAACCCCCAGTCCCTGTTTGGGGCAAAGGCGCTCTTCGTCCTTCAGATGGCGACAATCGGCGCGGGGCTCGGAGTGACGCTGTATTCGCTTCAGCAGGTGCTCAGGCGCCTGGGAGCGCCCCTTCAGAACCTCTACAAGATGGCCTCCGTCACCGCCCTTTACGCCCTGGTGGTGATACTTTCGAACATCTACCTCCTGGGCCTCCCCATGAGCGGAAGGCACCTGCACTAAGGGGGCCGCGCCTCAACCTTTCAGAGCCACCCTGTATTTCTTGAGCTTCACCTCGGGCTGGTAGGACTCCTTGGCGAAGCGCAGGGTCTCAATGTCGAGGTCGGGCTCGAAGTTCATGTACTTGTACTTCTGGGGGAGGATTCCAGCGAAGTTGGCGAACATGAACTGGTAGATGCCCTTGAAGTCAGTGCGGGCCTTGGCGAAGTGGAGGACGAAGGTCTCATCGTTGACCTCCTCGCCTATGACAAACCCGGCGGGCTCCCCCTCGGCGTAGTAGATGCCGCCGCAGAGCACAAGCTCGTCGTAGAGCTCCAGGGCCTCGTGACAGGGGACGTAGTCGGCGGTGCCCATCCTTCGGCTCTGGGTGTCCTGCCACCTGTCGAGCACCTCCAGGGCGTCCCCCATCCTCTCTTTCGTAAGGGGGAGGGCCTCGTGCCTGTAGTTCGAGGTGAAGTAGTTGAGCAGGTTCTTCTTCCTGTGGAGCTTCCGCCCGGGGTAGGTGCTCATCTTCTCTGTCAGGTAGATGTAGTCCATGTCGCCCTCCTCGAAGGAGATGCTGAACTCCCCCGGGTCGAAGAGCCCTATCTTCTCCTCGGGCACCGGAAAGAGGAATTCCGCCTCCTGCAGAAGCTCCCTCAAGAGACCGGGGTCGATTTCCTCCACGTCCCTCGTGGGCATGACGTAGACGTGGCCGTCGTAGCTCCGGCCCCTTATGAAGACGTCTTCGTCCAGGAGCACCTCGTAGTCGTGGCTCCTCCTGAAGAGATAGAGGTTGGCGAAGCTGTACTCCGAGATGCCGGTCTTCACCTCCCTGAGCCTCCCCTGGAGGAGCCCCTGGTGTTTAAGGTCAAGCCTCTCCGCCCGCATGGCTATAATGATATAGGCATTCGGCCCTCCGTTCAACATCTTTCCCTCGGCTTTCGGGCATCCGGAAGGCCGCCCGGGAACACCCCAATAGTCAATAAATCTGGTAATATATCCCGATGAAACCGCTCG
>JARRNG010000106.1:0-5176 GCA_037385265.1 Nitrospirota bacterium | reverse complement strand
TTGAGGTTTATGAGCTCCTCGAAGCTGGGGATGATGACGTTCTGGAGGATATAGTCCGCCTCCTCCTCCGACTCGAAACCCGGCCCTCCCGACGCAGTAACAAGGTATAGCATTTAAAGCCTCCTTTCCGTCCGTGCGGTTCACGGCTCGTACTATCAGCATCATAGCACCCGGGAGGGCAAAGTCAATGGACGATGGCAGGGCGGCAATCGGTTATGGTGGAGGCGGCCGGACAGCCGGAATTCGTTTCGGCCCATGCCTCCGATGGCGCGGCACAGCCGCCATGGATTATACTTTAGTCATGAAGTCCGCGGCTTCGATACCGCTTTTGGTTCTGCTCTTCGTCCTTCATTTTGTGCCGGCGGCCCACGCCCTCGATATGTCCCGGCAGGAGGTGGACGACTTCCAGCGGGAGACGGCAGGCCTGCCCGTGGGAGAGCGCATCGCCCTCTGGGCCGAGAAGTTCGTGGGCACCCCCTACGACCCTGACCCCTTGGGCGAGTACGTGACGAGGCGGGCCATCGTGGCCGACGACCGGGTCGATTGCATGTATCTCACCTTCAGGAGCGCCGAGCTGGCCCTCTCGGAAACGCCGGAGGAGGCCGTGAGGCGCGCCCTCGATATGAGGTTCCACACCCATGGCGTCGTAAGGGACGGCGAGGTCGTGAACTACGAGGAGAGGTACCAGTACGCCATAGACATGCTCCGGAGCGGCAAGTGGGGCCGGGACATAACCCCCACGCTCCCTGGGGCCGCGGAGCTTGAGGGCTCCCGGGGGATAAGGAGCGTCACGGCGCTTCCGGCGGGGGCCGTTCCCCGGGCCTACGGCAGCCTCCGGAGCGGCGACATCGTCTTTTTCGTAAAGGAGCCCTCGAAGCGCGTCGTGGGCGAGATAGTCGGCCACATCGGCATCCTCAAGCGCGAGGGCGACGGGCTCTTCCTCATCCACGCGGGCGGCCGCAAGAACGCCGGCGGCGAGGTCGTGAAAGTCCCCTTTGGCGATTACTTAAGCGGCATGCCCTTCTGGGGCATAATGGTGGGTAGGTTTTAGCCCTTCTCCGTGACTTTCTTCATCGCCTCAAGGAACTCGTCCTTGAAGGCGGGCTGAAGTTTTACCAGGCACATCTTAAGCGCCTTGATCTCGTCCCTCAGGTCGCCGAGGTCGGAGACCTTCCGCTCAAGCCTGTCCAGGGCCTCCGAGAGGGTGGAGAGCTCCCTTTCGATGAGCTTCAGCCTTTCCTGCACTATCTTCTCTTCTCTCATTGTTTATTTATTCCTTCTCTGGAATTTGGTCTTTTTCCTGAGCTTGCGGTACTTGTGTTTGCTCATTTTCTTCTTGCGCCATTTCTTGACGTTACCCACTGAACCCGATCACCTCCTTTTCTTCGTTCTCTCGGCCTTCGTGCGGGCCTGGTCCATGAAGGCCTCGAGCTGCATCTCTATGGCGGAGGACTCGGTGCCGTCGTAAGGGATGCTTATCGTCGGCAGGTCGAAGTCCCTGCTCACCGCCCTCATGAGGGCCGTCACTATCGTTCCGGGCATGCACCCGAAGGGCATGGCGTTAATGATGCCGGAGCAGCCCTTATCCGCGAAGTCCACGGCCTTGCCGATGCTGAGCACAGTCTCGCCCTCGAAGGAGTCCGGCACGTAAGGCGAGGCGTTCTCCAGTATCCTCTTGGTCGGCGGCTCGTGGAGCGTCCTCAGGAATCCCTCGAAATGGCGGGCGTACTTCCGCTCCACGCTCTTCTTGAAGAGATCCTTGATCAGAGTATCAATGATAGCAGATACGTCTTTCTTTATCAACGCCTTGCGCAGGCCCATGACGCTGACGTAGTATATCCATTCCTCCACCGGGGCAAGCCAGACCTCGCCCCCCAGGGACTCCACCTTCCTCACCAGGTCCTCGTTCGAGAACCGGTTGCAACGGACGAATATCTCGCCCATTATGCCCACCAGGGGCTTTGGCTCGTCGTTGGTGGGGATGTCCTCGAAGTCCCTCCTGGCCGAGACCAGCACGTCCTCGATGGCGCCGTCCTTGCCCCGGAGGGACTTGTAGGCCCGCTGGAGGTATTCGCCGTAGAGCCGGTCGGTCTCGCCCTCGTTCTTCTCGTAGGGCCTTGTCTCGCGGAGGGATTTCTCCAGGAGCTCGATGGCCACGATGCCGTACCAGGCGTCCCGCGCGAAGTCCTTACCCAGCATGCCGAGCTCCTTGTAGAAGTCCTTGTCCTGGTTGGGGGCCAGAACGGGGACGTTGTCGAAGCCCACCGACTCAAGCACCTGGGTGTGGAAGACGTTGTACTGCCCGAACCTGCAGGGCCCCGTGCCCGAGGGCATGAAGAAGGCCGACTCATCGGGCTTGAAATCCGGCTCGAGGGTCTTCTTCACCATGTCGCCGGTGGTGACGATGCAGGGGTAGCACTCCTTGCCCGAGACATAACGCATGCCCATATCCACGGACTCCCTGTCGGACTCCGGAAGCACCTCCGCCGGAAGGCCCCCGCGCTCGAAGGCGGCGGCCAGCGCATAGGCGTGGTCGGACATGTGCGGAATGAACACCGTTCTCTTCTTTCCCCCTGCCTGGGCGGCCCTGCGCCTCGGGGCCTTTCTCTCGGGGGCCTCGTCGACGCGGTGCTCGATGCTGTCGAGGAAGGCCTCGCAGCGGGTCACGGCGCCGGCATCGGCGCTGTGTTCGTCTATCTCTATGTGGAGGAAGGGCTTGCAGCCTAGCTCCTTTTTGAAGAACTTGAGAATGAAGGAGTCCGGCCCGCAGGAGAAGTTCCCGATGTAAAGGGCGTAGAGGTTGGGGTTCCTCGAGATGTACCTCGCGGCCCGGAGTATCCTCTGCCCCGAGCGCCAGTACATGTTGGGCCATTCGTCCCTGAGTTCCTGCATCTCCTCCATCGGGAGCATGTCCATGGGTATGGAGAGCACGCCCAGAGAGGCGAGCTTCTCCGGTATCCTGAGGTTCATGCCCTTTTCCATGGCGTTGTATGCCCTGCCCACGACGACGAGGGACTTCCTGTCCACGGAGGCGAGGACTTCCTTGCCCTTTTCCTTTACGGTCTTCTCGAACTTCGCCTGCTCGCGCTCGGCGGCCCTCATGGCCCAGAACATGGCCCCGGTGCTTACGCCGAACCCATCGAGCGCCCTCAGGAGCTCCGCCTTCAGGTGGCCCCTTCCGCGGCTCAGGTCTATGACCGGGGAAATGGTCTTCAATTCGGGCATCGCCACCTTGGCAACGTAGGGAATCGTCTGGGTGTGGGGACAGGCCCGGCCGTGGTCGAACTCCTCTCCGGCGGCGTTCATGTCGGCGAAGCTGGGGATGAAGACGGCGTCCACCCCTTTATCCATGAGCCACTTGATGTGCCCCAGGGAGACCTTCACGGGGAAGCACGCCTCCGAAAGGACGGCCTCGTTGCCCAGCTCCAGGATCTCGCGGTTGGTGCCCGGAGAGACCTCCACCCTGAAGCCCAGCTCATTGAGGAGGGTCTGCCAGTAGGGAAGGTGCTCGTGGAAGAAGAATATGTAGGGTATTCCTATCCTCGGCCCCGTGCCGTGGGAAGGGCGCTCGGCCCTGAGGAGGGACTCGCGCCAGCCGAAGAGGTCGGGCACCTCGGCCTTGCGCTTCTTCTTGTTGATGTCGTACTTCTCGCACCTGCCGCCGTAGTAGAGGAATCCTTCTTCGCCCTCTATCCTTATCCTGTTTATCTCGCAGACGTTGGAGCAGCCCTTGCACTGGAAGCTCGACATCTCGTAGCCCCTCTTGGAGAGGTCGAACCCCTTGAACGCCGACTCCTCGACGCCCATCTCCGAGACGTGCCGCCTTGCCAGTAGCGCCATGCCGATGGCGCCCATCACGTCGTGGTCCTTGGGCACGGTCACCTCCACGCCGAGGTACTTTTCGAAGGCCGCCACGACGGACTTGTTGAAGGCCACGCCGCCCTGGAAGAAGATGTTGTCGCCGATGGGCTTCCCGGCCACGACCCTGTTTATGTAGTTCTGGACGATGGAGTAGGCGAGGCCCGCCAGGAGGTCCTCGGTCCGCGTTCCCTTCTTGAGGTTGGACATCAGGGAGTTTTCCATGAAGACCGTGCAGCGTTCGCCGAGCTTCGAGGGGCAGCTCGAGCAGAAGGCCTTCTCGGCGAACTCCCCCTTCACCGAGATGCTCAGCTTCTCGGCCTGCTCCTCCAGGAACGAGCCCGTGCCCGCCGCGCAGGCCTTGTTCATCTCGAAGTCCACGATAACGCCGTCCCTGAGGGAGACGTACTTGGAGTCCTGCCCGCCTATCTCGAAGATGGTGTCCACCTTTGGGTCCACGTAGGCCGCGGCGGTGGCGTGGGCGGTTATCTCGTTCTTCACTATGTCGGCCCCCACGTAGTCGCCAATCATGTAGCGGCCCGAGCCGGTGGTGCCGACGCCGGCTATCTCTATCCCTTGTGGGAACCTTTCCTCTATCTCCTCGGCTATCTCCCTCATGCCCTGCATCACGGCCTCTATGGGGCGGCCGGCCGTCATGAGATAGCGCTTGGCCAAGAGCTTGCCCTCGTCGTCCATGACGGCGAGGTTCGTGCTGATGGAGCCTATGTCGATCCCCAGGTACGCCCTTACGGGCCCTGAGGCCGCCACTTGGTCGGGCTCCGGCTCGGCGTGCCTCTGGAAGAAGTCGTCGTCCTCTCCAGTCAGAGGCCTGTGCCCCGCGCCGGAGGCCTTTTCGGCTTCCATGAACTCCCTGAGCTTCGCAAGCATGCCGCTGTCGTAGAGAGTCATTGCCCCGTCGTCGAGGCTCTTCATGGCAGCCCCCAGGGCCCCCATGAGGGCGAAATCCGGGGGGATGAAGAGGTCGTCGAGCTCGAAGACCTCCCTGAAGGCCCTCACCATGCCCTTGTTGGCGGCAACGCCGCCCTGGAAGGCCACGGGGGGCACTATGGCCCTTCCCCTGGCGATGGTGCCCCTGAAGTTCCGGGCCACGGCAAAGCACAGCCCGGCCACGATGTCCTCCACGGGCGTGGCTATCTGCTGGAGGTGTATCATGTCGCTCTTGGCGAAGACGCTGCAGCGGCCCGCTATGCGCGGGGGCTTTTCGCTCCGGAGGGCCATCTCGCTGAACTCCTCAATGGAGAGCCTGAGCCTCTCGGCCTGCTGGTCCAAAAAGGAGCCCGTGCCGGCGGCGCAGACG
>JARRNG010000105.1:0-5228 GCA_037385265.1 Nitrospirota bacterium | reverse complement strand
AGAGATATCTCTACGATCAATCCCCTCAGGATCAACGTACGAGCGCCCTCATCAACGAGGAGCCTCACATGGGCTGAAAGCGGCGCACGCTTATGTCTTCGCTTCTTCTCTATTTCAGGCCCCATCGTGTCGCGGGTAGAACTACCGCTACAGCCTTCCCTTCTCGCAATCGCTCCGAGCCAACAAACTTTTTATATGTATTGGTGCCGGAGGCCGGATTTGAACCGGCACGGTGCTATGCACCGAGGGATTTTAAGTCCCTTGCGTCTACCAATTCCGCCACTCCGGCATGCTTGATTTTAGAGGATTTTCCATCCTTCATGCAATCCCAAGGGAATTTAATGCAGCAGATATACGGCAGAAGTCAAAAACCTTCACGCTTGCGCTCAGACTTTCGGGACGGATGGGGGCGCACCGAAGGGCCATCATGATGGTCTTGCGGCCAAGGAACTCCTTGACCCTGCACCTGTTAAAGTGACTTTCGCCAACCCAGCGGAGTCACGTTCTTATCGAAATCGAAAGAGCATCGCGTCTCATCCTTCATTTCTCTTCTTGAGCAGTTCCCTTGCCCTGTCCCTTACGACCCTCATCCCGGAACCTGCCGCCCTTGTAATCAACCCCACGGCCTCCTCCGTCCCGATCTCATCGAGGCTCTTCAGGATTTCTATTTTAAGATACGGGTTGTCCGTCCGTTCGGCGAGGTCTTTAAGTGGCCGTATGGCCTTTACGCTTTTAAGCCTTCCCAGGATCCAGACTGCCCGTCCGACGGTTTCCCTCTCCGGGTGGTTGAGGGCGTTTATCAGCTTTTCCTCGTATCCTTTCCTTTCGTATTCCGATATATTCGCCCCGCAGCGAGGACATCTCCAGTTCTCTCGCTTCACCTCCTTCCAGCATACTGGGCAGAAAAAGGTCATCTCCCCCTGGCCTCATTTATCCTCAAGTCCAACATAATCAGCGTGAGATTCAGCCTGCCGCCCTTACGATACTCCGGCATCTGCGCCCTTTCGAATATCCTTGTGATGAGTCCGGGGTTGCCGCTTGTGACACGGAAGACCTCGTCGAACAATTCACGCTTTTGCGATTGGCCAATCTCTATGTCTCCGGCAAGCCTGTCCATCAGGAGGAGTGCTTCTTTCCTCCTGAGGTTCTCTACCCTGAGCTTCGGGACGAGGTAAAGACAATAATCACGGCGCCCCTTGAACGAATAGTCGGCGAGATCCCAGCTCTGTCTGCTTGCAGTAATCACCAGAGCGTTTTCGTATAGCACATGAAGAAACCCGTTTATCTTTGGGGTTACGCATTCGAGATGGTCAAGGATGATGCAGAATCTTCTTCTGGGCAGATAGGCGAAGACAAGGTCTTTCAGCGCCCTGATACTCAGCCCCTTAATGTCTGAGGCGCGGCCGATTTTCCTGACGCGCTTGAACTTGTCAACACTCTCCAGATTCTTGAAATGCCCGAGCAGGAAGCTGGAAATGCAAAGAAGTATTTGCCTCAAGGTCCCGCTGCTCTGGCAATAAACCGGTATAAGAGATTGGTCTATCTCACGCCAACTGGAATAAACCCAGGCGAGAAGGGCGCTCTTTCCTGCTCCCTCCGGGCCATAAATGTGGAGGTTCTTCCCATTTCTGATGCAGGCGAGAAGCCCCTTCATATCTTCCTGTAAGCCTATGATGCCAGGTCTCGTCAACATTAAAACCTGCCAGCAACATCTCGGGTTCGGATGTCCTTTGTCATTCTTCGCTCAAGTCTTCTTCGGCGGTCGGGGCCAAGCGAGACCACTCCAAAGCAAGCCGCCGCAGAGAGAGAGATCTCCGATTACTGAACTCACGCCTTGTGGTTATGCTGGTAGGCTATGACATTGACCTTTTCGAGCGTCGCCAGACCCTCGCCGATCATCTTGTCGATATCAGGCAGGAAAGCCTTTATCTTTTCCTCGGCGTCAACAATTTCTATCACCACGGAGAGGGTCTTCAGAGTGCCGTAGCACCTTGGCGGCTGATGCGCGTCACTCGTTCGCTTAGGCCGTTGATCTTTTGCGTCAGTTCAAGAAGCACCTGCCTTCGCTCTGCGACTTCCTCCTCGCTCTTCACCTTCAGGTCCATGCCCTTTTTCACGGCCGCCTCGATGCCCTCAACGGCCACATCCACCCTCTTTTCGATCTCCCAGCCGAAATCTCGCCCGCTCCTTTGGAGCCTCCGGACAAAGTCGTGCCTTACCCTGCCCGACTGCCTGTCCACCGCCTCCTGGATAAAGCCTTTCATGGACCTCAGGATGAGCTTCTTGCCGACGGAGCCAGGCAGGGCAAAAGTCACCCCGGAGACGAGCATCTCGAGGCCCACGGGCTCGTCCCTGAACTTGTAGAACAGCGCCGAGCGGTCGGCCCAGAGGCCCTCGGCGCGCACGGCCTCGTAGGGTATGGCGAATAGCTCGGAGGCGAACTGAAGGAGCCTGTCCACGATGCCGTCCACCCTCGGAGAAAGCCTCTTCACCTCCTCCTCGAAGGCCCCGGCAAGCTTGGCGTCCTCCGAGGCCCTGAAGGCGTCGTATGCCCCCGCCACTTCGTCCCTGATGTAAGTCTCGAGCGACGCATGAAGCCCTTTAGTCGAAAGTCCCCCGCCTTCCTCAAAGCGACTAATAAGCCCCTCCCCGAGGCGCCTCGTGAGGCCGCCCCGGAGATGCCTGAGATCCTCCTCCAGAACCTCTGAGACGAGCTCCTTCGTCTTGCCCTCAAGGAGGACCTCTATATCCCGCTTCTCCCGCATTATCGCCGTTTTCTTTTCCCCGAACACCCGGAGCTTCTCCTCCAGTTCCTGCAGGGGCGCGCTGAGGCTCCCGAGTTCGAGCTCCGCCTCGAACCTGCCCTGGGAGAGGATTCTCAAGAGATTGTCGGCGACGGACCTCAGAAGCACCCGGCCCTTTTCGTTCATGAGGAATTCCCTTAGCGCCTCCGAGAACTCCGGAAGACGACTTCTCTTGAGAGCCTCATCCGAGCCCTTCACCTTTCCCTCGAGGGCGAGCTTCGCGGACACGGGGAATATCACGGGCTCTGACGTGAGGGCCTTCCTCAACTCTCCCCTCAGAAATCCCACGGACTCCCCGAGCTCCGTATCCGAGAGGTAGTCGGCCTTGTTGAGCAGAAAAAATATCTTGTTTGCGTACTCTCCCACGTCGCCGAGGAAATCGAACTCCGCCCTGCTCAAAGGCTGGTCCACGGAAAGGAGAAAGAGCACCGCGTCGGAGCGGGGCAGATAGCGGTAGGCCGCGTCGGTGTTGTGCTCATAGACCGATCCCACGCCGGGCGTATCGACAATCCTCACGCCGTCCTTGAGGTAGGGCGAAGGGTACTCGACAACTACTTCCTTCACGTTCTTTTCGTTTTTCGGGTTGCCCTTTTCGGTGACGTACTCGGGAAGGCTCTCAGGCTTTATCTCCATCGTCCTCTCGCCATTGAAGTGCACCTTCACCCTGAGGGCCGGACCGTAGGTCAGCACAGTGATGATGGAGGTAAGCGGCACGACGCTCACGGGCAGGATGTCGGCGCCTATCAGGGCGTTTATGAGGCTCGTCTTTCCCCGCTTGAACTGGCCGGCCACGACCAGGTCGAAGGCCCCTTCCCTGAGTTTCTCGGCCAGTTCCTCGCAGGGGCACCCCCGGACGCCCTCAAGCGCGAGCATCTCGTCTATTACGGCAAGGAGACCGTCCTTGACCGAGGCGAATTCAGCCATGCCCAAAGACCTGCTTCCCGTTTTTTCAGTCATTCGCTGCCTCCACGGGGCAAATAAAAAACTCCCACCCCTTTATGGAGTAGGAGTTATCAGGCCTTACAGGCCGGTTCACGGCGAACTCCATCGCCACTTGCCATTTCCTTTAATATTTTAACAAATCTCCCAACGGAAATCGAGTTTCAGCAAAGATTTCCTGATTACTGCCCCAAAAGGACAAAAAACTTATTCCCTTGACTCTTTAGGCCCAAGCAAATATTCTTGAATACAGCCAGGCCGTTTAAGACGTCCTTAGCGCTCGGTTAATTAGGTCTTAGGCTCGGAAATTTTGGTAGAGAGATCTCGAGTTCTTATTGTGGAGGCATAATGTGAAGACGTTGCCGGGAAAGCCCTATCCCCTCGGGGCGACGTGGGACGGAGGGGGAGTGAACTTCGCCCTCTTTTCGGAGAACGCCGAGGGGGTAGATCTCTGCTTTTTTGATGGTGAGGACTCAAATAACGAGTCAGATAAGATCCCGGTCACGAGTTACGTCGACCGGGTATGGCACGTTTATCTTCCAGGCGCGCGTCCAGGGCAACTTTACGGGTACCGGGTGCACGGTCCTTACGAGCCGAACGGCGGCCACCGGTTTAATCCGGCTAAGCTTTTGATCGACCCCTATGCAAAGTCCATAGCGGGGAAAGTGGAATGGGACGACGCCCTGTTTGGCTACACCGTTGGCCACCGGGACAAGGACCTTTCGCGGGATGACAGGAATAGCGCTTCCTTCGTCCCCAAATGCGTCGTCATTGATCCGGCCTTCGAATGGGAGGGCGACAGTCCCCTGGGGACTCCATGGCACAAGACGCTGATCTACGAGCTGCACGTAAAAGGGTTTACCGCGCGTCACCCGGGGGTGCCGCCGGAGCTCCGGGGGACCTACGCCGGCCTGGCCCATCCGGCTGCCATCGGGCACCTTAAGGATCTGGGCGTAACGGCCGTGGAACTGATGCCCGTGCACCATTCGGTGTCCGAAAGGTATCTTGTCGAGCGCGGCCTTACCAACTATTGGGGATATAACACCATAGGTTTCTTCTCGCCCGATGCTCGGTACTCAAACTCCGGCTCGATGGGACAGCAGGTTACGGAGTTCAGGAACATGGTCAAGGCCTTTCACCGCGAGGGCATGGAGGTCATACTGGACGTGGTATACAACCATACCGCGGAGGGGAACCATTTGGGGCCAACCCTTTCCTTCCGGGGCGTAGACAATGCCAGCTACTATCGCCTGAAAGACGACGAAAAGCGCTACTACATGGACTTTACCGGAACGGGCAACACCATGGGCATGATGCATCCCAGCGTGCTCAGGCTCATCATGGACAGCCTCCGCTACTGGGTCCTGGAGATGCACGTGGACGGATTCCGCTTCGATCTTGCGTCGGCCCTGGCACGTCAGCTCCATGAAGTGGACAGGCTGGGGGCGTTCTTCGACATCATCCACCAGGACCCCGTCCTGTCTA
>JARRNG010000104.1:5407-14176 GCA_037385265.1 Nitrospirota bacterium | reverse complement strand
CTCCAGGGCCGTGGCCAGCGGAGACCTCGGAAAGCGGATACACGTTGGAGAGGCCGGGGAGTTCGGGGAGATAGCCTCGAACCTAAACTCCATGTCCTCGGAGCTTAAGGGGATGCTGGAGAGCCTCGAGGAGGAGAAGAACCGCCTGGAGGTCATCCTCAAGAGCGTGCCCGACGCCCTTCTCATCACCGACGCCAAGGGCACCATAGTCCTCGCCAGCTCCGCCTCCAGGGCCTTTTTCGGCTCGCCCATGCCGCTAACGGGCAGAAACTGCATTGAGGCCGTCAGAAACCACGACTTCGCCGAGCTCATGGACGGCGTGAGAAAGAACCTGGAGCACGAGTCGGGGGAGATAAGGCTCGACTACCCGGAGGAGAAATTCGTCTTCGTCCGGGTCTCTCCGCTCTTTTACAGGCAGAGCGAGCTTTCCGGCTTCGTGGCCGTCTTCCACGACACGACGAAGATGAAGAGGCTCGAGGAGGTGAGGAAGGACTTCGTGGCCAACGTCTCCCACGAGCTCAAGACGCCCATAACCGCCATCAAGGGGTTCGCCGACACCCTCCTTGAAGGGGCGATAGATGACAGGGAAAACGCCGTGAAGTTCGTCTCCACCATCAAGACCCACAGCGAGCGCATAAATAGCCTCGTCGACGACCTGATGATGATATCCAAGATAGAGCTGGGCGTCATACAAATCGACAAGGCCGAGACGGACCTGGCCGAGGTGACGGAGCACGTCTTCGACATGCTCAGGGAAAAGGCCGGGGCCAAGGGCCTTTACCTGAAGACTTCGATTGAGCCCGGCGCGGCTAAGATACTGGCCGACCGGGACCGCCTCACCCAGATACTTACGAACCTCGTGGATAACGCCATAAAGTTTACCCCCCGGGGCGGGGTGGAGGTGGGCCTCGGCCGGGAGGACGGCAGGCGGTTCATCCACGTCGGCGATACCGGCGTGGGCGTGGCGGAGAAGCACCTCCCGCGGCTCGGGGAGAGGTTCTACCGCGTGGACCCGTCGCGCTCGCGGCAGCTCGGCGGCACCGGCCTCGGACTGGCCATAGTGAAGCACCTCGTGAAGGCCCACGGCTGGGAGATGAAGATAGAGAGCCGCCTCGGCCAGGGCACCACGGTAAAGATTTACATTTCCTCATAGAGAAGCGCGCCCGCGTTCCTCGCAAAGAAATGCCGGCCCCCGGGAGCCGTCCGCGTCCAGCGCCCATATATAAGAGGAAAGAGAGGGCGCGTCCAGCCTTTCTATTACTATTACCGAAACTTAACACGCCCGTAATATTCCTGTAACGGGGCGCTGTTAGACTAAATCCATGGAAAGAAAAATCGAAAAGAGAGAAGTTAGGGGAAGGGGCCTCAAGGGGAGCGCCCGCGAGGAGGCATGCAGGTATTTTCTTGACAGGATAAGCGCCTGCGAGCACGCGCTTCCGCTTGTGCCCCGGTTCAAGGACCTCGTATGCAGGGGGGCGTCAGAGAAGTGCCCTGTCTACCAGCTTAAGTCCGGAGTCCCGTACGGCCCGGGTGATTCAAGGCCCTACGAGGAAGACGGGCGGCGAGTGGGAAGTCTCTGCCTGGCTTAAGGGCCGGGACTTTCGGAAGGTCTATTCGGGAGGTTAAACGCTGTGTGCCACTTTTTCGACATCGAGGGCGAGGTGTGCCGGGTCTGTTCGGTGGGTGTCGACCATATCGAATGCGCAAGCGTCCGGCTCTGCAAAGGCAGGCGCTACGAGGCATGCCCGGTGTATTTCATCAATTTCTTCTTCGGGTTAGGTGAGCTGGCGGTTGCTTAGGAGGCGGATAAATACAAGGATTCAGAGAAGTTTTCTTGCCATTTACAATCGGTGGGAGGTGATAGGCAGCGGATGTAACACAACTGTAACATTTCCGTAAAGAGAGCGTAACATTCGATGACTAAAATCAAAACGGAGGTAAAGTAATGAAAAGAAGCATCTGGTTTCTGGTGGCGATTGTGGCTATCTCTCTGGTGGCGATGCCCTTTGCGGCGAAGCCGGCCCGCGCCAAGGGGCGCGACTACATCAGCATAGTGGGCTCTTCCACGGTGTACCCCTTCGCCACGGTGGTGGCCGAGAGGTTCGGAAAGACGACGAAGTTTCAGACCCCCAAGATAGAGTCCACCGGCTCGGGCGGCGGCCTGAAGCTCTTCTGCTCGGGCGTGGGAGTGGTACACCCCGACATCACAAATGCTTCGAGGCGCATCAAGAAGTCCGAGTACGACAAGTGCATGGGAAACGGGGTCAAGGAGATAACCGAGGTAAAGATAGGCTACGACGGCATAGTGCTCGCCAACTCCAGGAAGGCCCCCCGCATGAAGATTAGCCGCAAGGAGATATTCCTGGCCCTGGCCAAGAACGTCCCCTCGGGAAGGGGCGAGGAGCTCGTGCCCAACCCCAACAAGAAGTGGAGCGACGTAAGCCCCGACCTTCCTAACGTGAAGATAGAGGTCCTCGGCCTGCCGCCCACCTCGGGCACGCGCGACGCCTTCTCGGAGCTAGCCCTCGAGAGCGGCTGCGAGGAGTTCGACTGGATAAAGGCCATGAAAAAGACGGATAAGGACAAGTACAAGGCCATCTGCTACGGCATCCGCGAGGACGGCGCCTGGATAGACGCCGGCGAAAACGACGTCCTAATCGTCAGGAAGCTCGAGGTCAACCCCGACGCCTTCGGGGTCTTCG
The DNA here is from genome assembly GCA_037385265.1 of Nitrospirota bacterium. Lineage (GTDB taxonomy): Bacteria > Nitrospirota > Thermodesulfovibrionia > Thermodesulfovibrionales > JdFR-86 > JARRNG01. Next base: position 11,474 of record JARRNG010000104.1, on the reverse strand, counting down.
GGTTCTCCTTCCTCGACCAGAACATGGACAAGATACAGGGAAGCGTCATCGACGGCGAGGAACCCACGTTCGAAAACATCGCCTCCGGGAAGTACCCGCTGTCGAGGCCCCTTTACTTCTACGTGAAGAAGGCCCATGTGGGCATGATCCCCGGCATTAAGGAATACATCAAGGAGTTCACCAGCGAAAAGGCCTGGGGCGAGGACGGCTACCTCGTGGACAAGGGCCTCATCCCCATGCCCGAGAAGGAGAGGGAGCAGTTCCGCAAGGACGCGGCTGAACTCAAGAACCTCTCCCTCAAGTAGGCGAAGGTTTCTCTTTGAGGACTTCTCGGCGCCTCCGGCCGCCATTGGCGGCGGCCGGGGCGCCATAGTGGGGGCCTCCACTCCCTGCCCAGGCACTACGGGGCCTACGTCGCCCTGTGGTGCGGAGTCCCGGCCTTCATAGTGCTATTCCTCTGGGCGGCCCTTGCGCCTTCCATAGTCATGTCGGTCGTGATCTCGGACATGCCGCCGGAGATAAGGGAGCTTCCGAAGAGCCGCCTTACTCTGGTGGCCAACGACATCCAGAACCTCGCCGCCGGATACACCATGGGCGGGGAGCCCGACCCGGTGACGCTCATGGCCGCCGAGCACTATAAAAGGCTCAGGCAGATAAGCTATGCCTCCCTGCTGGTCGTTGTGCTTTCTATCTGCCTGGGCGGCCTGTCCCTGGGCCTCAGGCACATAACTCCCGCCCTGCGCGCCCGGGTGTGGGTGGAAAAGGCGATGAGGGTGGCCATGTTGATCTGCTCCACCGTGGCCATATTCACCACCGTGGGGATAGTCCTTTCGGTCCTCTTCGAGTCCCTGCGCTTTTTCGAGAAGGTGCCTTTTTTCGATTTCCTCTTCGGCCTCAAGTGGAGCCCCCAGATAGCCATCCGCGCCGACCAGGTGGGGGCCTCGGGCTCCTTCGGCATGGTGCCTCTCCTGACGGGCACGATACTGATATCCGCCATAGCGATGCTCGTGGCCGTGCCCATAGGGCTCATGTCGGCGATATTCCTCTCGGAGTACGCCTCGCGGGGGGTGAGGGCCGCGGTGAAGCCCCTGCTTGAAATCCTGGCGGGAATCCCCACCGTGGTGTACGGCTTCTTCGCCGCCATGCTCGTGGCGCCCCTGATAAGGAACGCCGGCGAAAGCATAGGCCTCGACGTCTCCTCCGAAAGCGCCCTGGCCGCGGGGCTGGTGATGGGCATAATGATTATCCCCTTCGTTTCCTCCCTCTCGGACGACGTGATAAACGCCGTGCCCCAGAGCATGCGGGAGGGCTCGCTGGGGCTCGGGGCCACCACATCCGAGACGGTGCTGAGGGTGCTCCTTCCGGCGGCGCTTCCCGGAATCGTTGGGAGTGTGCTACTGGCCGTGTCGCGCGCCATAGGGGAGACGATGATAGTGGTCATGGCCGCGGGCCTCGTGGCCAATCTCACGGCCAACCCCCTGGAGGCGGTCACCACCTTCACCGTGCAGATGGTCACCCTCCTGGTGGGAGACCAGGAGTTCGACGACCCCAAGACGCTCTCGGCCTTCGCCCTGGGCCTCTTGCTGTTTTTCATTACCCTGTGCCTGAACATCATAGCCCTCCACGTGGTGAGGAGGTACCGTGAGCAATACGAATAGGGGCGGCCCCGGGAAAGAATACGAGGCCAGGCTGGCCCTCATAAAGAAGGGCCTCAGGCGCCGCTACTTCAAGGAGCGGATGGTGCAGGCCCTGGGGGTGCTGGCCATAGTGGCCGCCCTGGGGATGCTGGCCGTCCTCCTGGCCACCATAACGAGAACCGGCTATACCGCCTTCGAGCAGACGCAGGTGCTCCTGAGCATAAGGTTCGACGCCGAGGAGATAGACCCCCAGGGCACGAGGGACCCCTCCGTGCTTTCCACGGCCGACTACGGGGGCCTGATAAAGGATTCCTTGAGAGAGATGTTCCCGGAGGTCATCGGCCGGAGCGAAAAGCGCGAGCTTTACTCCCTCGTGAGCCCAGGGGCCGCCTTCGAGCTGGGGGGCATGGTGGTGAAGGAGCCGGGCATCATAGGGACCACCAGGGAGGTCTGGCTTCCCGCTAACGACGACGTGGACATGTACGTAAAGGGCAACGTGAACCGCCTGAGCGAAGGGCAGGAGGCGATGGTGCGCACCCTCATGGAAAGGGGCGACCTGAAGAAGCGTTTCAACACGGCCTTCTTCACAAGGGGAGACTCTCGGGAGCCGGAGTTGGCCGGCATATGGGGCGCCGCCGTGGGCTCTTTCTACACCCTTCTGGTGACAATGCTCCTTTCCTTTCCCCTGGGGGTGGCCACGGCGGTCTACCTCGAGGAGTTCGCCCCGGTAAACAGGTTCACCGACATAATCGAGGTGAACATCAACAACCTGGCCGCCGTGCCCTCGATAGTCTTCGGCCTACTGGGGCTCGCGGTGTTTCTGAACTTCTTCGGCCTTCCGCGGTCGGCGCCGCTTGTGGGGGGCCTGGTGCTCACTCTCATGACCCTTCCTACCATAATCATCGCCTCCCGGGCGACACTTAAGTCAGTGCCCCCATCTATAAGGGAGGCCGCCCTGGGGGTGGGGGCCTCGAAGATGCAGTCCGTGACCCAGCACGTCCTGCCCCTGGCCATGCCGGGGATACTCACGGGCACCATAATCGGCATGGCCCGGGCCCTGGGCGAGACGGCGCCCCTCCTGATGATAGGCATGGTGGCCTTCATCGTGGACGTCCCCTCGGGAATATTTGACAAGGCCACGGTGCTTCCGGTACAAATATACCTCTGGGCGGACAGCCCCGAGAGGGCCTTCGTGGAGCGGACGTCGGCGGCGATATTGGTGCTGCTGGCCTTCCTGGTAGTCATGAATGCGGCTGCCGTCGTGCTGCGCAGAAAATTCGAGAGGCGGTTTTGAAAAGAATGGCCGAAGGCGAAAGGGTCGTTTCTCCGAGGGGGGTCCGGAAGCGCACGGCCGGGGGCACGAAGATGGCTTGTCGGGGCGTCAACGTCTTCTACGGCGACAAGCAGGCCATCAAGGACGTGACCATCGACATCCAGGAAAACGTGATAACCGCCTTCATCGGCCCCTCCGGATGCGGCAAGTCCACCCTGCTGAGGTGCCTGAACCGCATGAACGACACGATAAAGTCCTGCCGCGTGGAGGGAGAGATACTCCTGGACCGGGAGGACATCTACGCCGGGCAGGTGGACCCCGTGCTCCTCAGGGCGCGCGTGGGCATGGTCTTTCAGAAGCCAAACCCCTTTCCCAAGTCCATTTACGAAAACGTGGCCTACGGCCCCCGCATCCACGGGCTGGCCGACACCAAGGGCGACCTCGACGAGATAGTCGTCGCGAGTCTGGAGAGGGCGGGGCTCTTCGGCGAGGTAAAGGACGTCCTCGACCATCCCGGCACGGGCCTTTCGGGCGGCCAGCAGCAGAGGCTCTGCATAGCCCGGGCCATCGCCGTGGAGCCCGAGGTGCTCCTCATGGACGAGCCCTGCTCGGCCCTGGACCCCATAGCCACGGGCAAGATAGAGGAGCTCATGCTCGAGCTCAAGGAGCGCTACACCATAGTGATAGTCACCCACAACATGCAGCAGGCCGCAAGGGTCTCGGACTACACGGCCTTCATGTACCTCGGGGAGCTCATCGAGTTCGACGAGACCGACTCGATATTCGTCAATCCCACCAACAAGCTCACGGAAAACTACGTGACGGGGAGGTTCGGCTGATGCTGTTGAGGAGCGCGGAGATTGAATACCTCAAGGAGCTGATACTCAGGATGGCCTCCATGGTGCAGAGGGCAATCAAGGACTCCGTCCACAGCCTCGTGGAGCGCGACTCGGACCTCGCCCAGAAGGTCATTGCCGGAGACCACCAGATAAACGCCCTGGACGTGCAGATAGACGAGGAGTGCATCAAGCTCCTGGCCCGATACCAGCCCATGGCCGGCGACCTGAGGGCCATCACCACGGCCATGAAGGTGACCACCGACCTGGAGCGCATAGGGGACATCGCCGTAAACATCGCCGAGAGGGCCCTGGAGCTCATCCGCGAGCCCCAGCTTAAGCCCTACATAGACATCCCCCACATGAGCCAGATAGCCCAGGGCATGGTGCGGGACACCATAGAGGCCTTCGTGCAGTACGACAAGAAGCTGGCCATGGACGTAATCGTGCGCGACGACGAGGTGGACGACCTCACCGAGGCCGTCTTCGAGGAGTTAGTAGCCATCATGAGGCGCGACCCCGAGACCATCGACAGGGCCATACAGGTGACCTACGTGGCCAAGTACCTCGAGCGCATCGCCGACCACGCCACGAACATCGCCGAGATGATCATCTACATGATAGAGGGCAAGATAGTGCGCCACATGGAAATCCACAAGGGAGAGATGCCTTCGCCCCCCGAGTCCGGTTAAGAGGAGCTCAGCTCCCCAACGCCGCGGTCTCTTCAGGTCACGCCCTTCCGCCTTACGCAGAGTGGCCCTTTTCACCTGGGCGGGAAAGGCTTAAGCCGTGATAGACGCTTCCATACGTCTTGAAAATAGTTTCACAGTGCAAGTATAATCAATTCAGAGCTAGGGGAAATCCGTATGGGCGTGTGCAAAATGAATGGCTATGCGATGATGGTTTCCTCTTTGGTAACCATCGCATTACTTGGGGTCGGGAAGTCTGCCGCGGTGGGCCGCCATCAGGGCGCGGCATCGATCCCCAGGGGCTGTCGTGATCGGAGCCGGAAGCCCGAGCGCGTGTATTTCGCTATTTCCATCCGTTCTAACCCCGGCAGTAAGGACCCCAGGGGTGACATCGAAGGCTGAGGGGTGAGTTGTCCAAGTCCTGCGCATCCGTACGCGTATAGGGTGCTGTGACCGACCCAACGTGCGCGGATGAAGGAATGCCCGGCTGGCGGGAAGTCCTTGGCGGAAATAGCCATCAGGGTAGCAAATAGTATGAGGGGGACGTTACGGGCCAGATGATATTGCAATTCATCAGAACATACCGGGCCGGGTGGCTCGTCCTTGCCGGCCTACTTGCCGTAGCGCTAGCCTCCTCGGCGGCCGAGGCCAAGCAGTATTCGGACTGCCTCCAGTGCCATAAAAACATGGCTACGGAGGCCGTGGTGCACCCTGCCCTCGACATGGGCTGCGTATCGTGCCACGTTCAGCCCCACGAGAGGAACCCCGAGCACGACAAGGGCCTCTTTGCCGAAGGCGCTGACCTGTGCTTTGGCTGCCACGACAAGGCCCTGTTCTCGGCGAAGGACGTCCATCCCCCCGTGGCGGGCGGCCTGTGCCTCTCGTGCCACGAAGTCCACAGTTCGAAGAACGAAAAGTTGCTGAAGAGTCCTCCCCCCGCCCTCTGTTTCCAGTGCCACTCCGAGGGGGAATTTGAGCGCAAGGAGCAGCATCCCCCCGTAAGCGCGGGGATATGCACGGAGTGCCATGACCCTCATAAATCGGAGGCCGGCAATCTGCTCAAGGCGGCCATACCGGAGATCTGCTTCAAGTGCCACGCCAGGGACGCTTTCCTCGGCAAGAAAGTCATCCATCCCCCGGTGAATCCCGAGGCCATGGCGGGCTCCTGCGTAAACTGCCACGACCCGCATTCGAGCAATAACGAAATACTGCTGCGACTTTCCCAGCCGGACCTGTGCTTCGGCTGCCACGACCGGGCGATGTTAGAGAAGAAGTCGCAGCACCCGCCCGTGGCCGCGGGCATGTGCACCTCCTGCCACAACCCCCATGACTCGGACGCCGATAATCTCCTCTCCACCGCCCCACCCGGCCTGTGCTTCAACTGCCACGGGAAGGAGAAGTTCTCCGGCGAGTCGACTCACCCGCCCGTGGCCGCGGGCATGTGCACCTCCTGCCACGACCCCCACAGCTCCGACGCCCGGGGCAACATGCTCAGACAGGACGTGCCCGGGCTCTGTTTCGGCTGCCACGGAGAGGGCGCCTTCACGAAGAACTCCAAGCATCCCCCCGTGGCCGCGGGCATGTGCACCTCCTGCCACGACCCCCATGCCTCCGGCTCGGGAAGGCTGCTTC
>JARRNG010000104.1:0-5373 GCA_037385265.1 Nitrospirota bacterium | reverse complement strand
CCGAGCTCTGCTTCGGATGCCACGACAGGGGCGCCTTCGAGAAGGACGACGTCCACCCCCCGGTAGCGGCCGGCATGTGCACTTCCTGCCACGACCCCCACAGCTCCGAGGCCTCGGGCAACCTGCTCCTGGCCGATGCGCCGGAGCTGTGCTTCAACTGCCATGACCGAGGGAAGTTCGTCGGCAAGAAGGACGTCCATCCTCCGGCGGCGGCCGGCATGTGCACCTCCTGCCACGGCCCACACTCCGAGAAGGCCGGCAAGCTCCTTGTGGCCGCCCCCCCGGATTTGTGTTTCAACTGCCACGAAAAGGGAATGTTCGAGGGCAGGTACGTACACCCGCCGGTTGAGGCCGGCATGTGTTTCGGTTGCCACGAGCCCCACCAGGGCGACGTGGAAAAGCTGCTTTTGTCTGAACCGCCCACCCTCTGCTATAACTGCCACGGGACGTCAATGTTCCAGTGGAAAAACCAGCATCCGCCTGTGGCCGCGGGGCTCTGCCTTGTCTGCCATGGCCCTCATGCCTCCGACAATCCGGCCCTCGCGCTACAACCGATAAACGACGTATGCCTTGGATGCCACCCCGCCATTGGGAGAGACCATGTGGCAGGCACGTTCTCCCCGACCGGGCATCCCCTCAAGGCCAGACCTTACGCAGGGTCGAAGTACGGACAACTCTCATGCGCAAGCTGCCACAATCCCCACGGCTCCGATTACATAAAGTTGTTTCGGTTTCCCGCGGAAGACTCCTTCGACATATGTGTCAACTGCCATCAAAATGCAGGCATGGGTGGCAAGCGATGAAAATGTGCATGCGAAAAATAGTAATGCTCAATATTGGCATCTTTATTGCAAACACTTTTGCTTGGATGAAGAGATTGCGTGATATCGTACTGCCGACCCTGATGACCGTTCTCGCCGTTTTGCTGGCAATCTCCTTGACGACGGGAGACGGACGGGCATCGATAGTCTCCGACCAATGCGAGGTCTGCCACAGCCGATACACCGGCATGATGGGCGAGGCGAGCGAGGATGATATGTACGAACAGAGGAACGCCCACTGCGTCAATTGCCATTCGGACTCCGGAGCCGAGACCATAATGGAGCTTGCCGGCCTGAGGGTCCCCGTCGTCTACAGCCTCGCGCTCACTACCGATGAGCTGGCAGGGGGCAACTTCCACAGCGTGGCCATGATCGGAGGCGACAGGAGTGGGCACAACGTAAGCGGCATTGCCGCCGAGGATGCTAAATACGGGCCGGAGCCTCCCGGATACGAAAGGGATATGGACCCTTCCCTGATAGGGTACAATCGCAACCGCCCCCTCTTCTGTGCCGGTTCAAACGGTTGCCATGGCGACAGGAACATCATGGACCCGCTGGAGGCTATCCTGGGCACTCACCACGCCGTCGACCGCCCCGTGGACGGCAAAACCACGGCGAAGAGTTATCGATACCTGAAAAATACCGCCCTTGTAAACGGGGTGGTCGGCCTGGAGGACGACGACTGGGAGAGGACCAGATCCGTAACCGACCATAACGAATACTCGCCCTCGATAAACGAATTCTGCACGAGTTGCCATGGAGACCTCCACGGAAGCAGGGCCGGGAGCAATAAAGTGTGGTTCAGGCACCCTACGGGAATCCCCCTGCCAAAGAGAGGCGAGTACCTGGGCTATGAGATTTACAACACCAACGCCCCCGTGGGCAGGGAAAAGGTCCCCGAGACCCCAAGCTCAGTAGTCGAGGCGGGCTCCGATATAGTCATCTGCGTTTCGTGCCACATGGCCCATTCGGGGCCCTACGCGTCAATCCTCAGGTGGGATTACGACAATATCTTCGCTGGAAAGGGGAAGGGCGGTTGCTTCATATGCCATACGTCGAAGGCTGGGAAATAGCTCCCCAAGAAGGGTCACCGAGATCCGCGGTCAAGCTCTTGACCGTCCTTTCGGTCCTTCTGGCAGTCTTATTTTTCCTGGCCAGTTTTCCGGCGGCGGTTTCGGCCACCGTGAAAGGCAGGTGCAAGGACTGCCATGAGATGCATTCGGACTCCGCCTCTCCCGAGCTGACAAAGGGTGGATGTCTCGGGTGCCACGCCATGGACCCTGCCGGGACCAGAAATATCATCGAAATCGGGAACTCCCCTATCCCACAGGTGCTTCACAACATGGAAGACGGGGACCTGGCTGCGGGGAATTTCTATTACGTGGCCGACGGCTTCGCCCCGGATTATGGCAAGGGGCACAATGTGGTGGGCATTTCCCAGCTTCAGCCTCCCCCCATGGACGAGCCCCCGGGCTTCATCGGCAGCGTCATGATCCCCGGCGGGAAGGGCCCCACGCGCTGGCTCGAGCGGCAGGAGCTTACCTGCGCAGGCACCTGGGGCTGCCACGGCGACAGGACCGTCGAGGATCCATACAAGGCGGTTTACGGGGCGCACCACGAGGACGACAGCGTGATCGACGGCTCCACCGTGGGGAAGAGCTACCGTTACCTCTTCGGCATAAAGGGCGCCGAGGACAGGGATTGGGAGTACCAGGCTACACCCGCAGAACATAACGGTTACAAAGGGGACCCCCAGCATATGACGATGGACACCATTAGCTACCTCTGCGGGGAGTGCCACGCGCTGTTCCATCCGAGCATCTTTCTGGGCGGGATGGCGGTCGGGAACCATAACCCCTGGCACAGGCACCCCACGGACGTCGACCTCGGTAGCGTCCATCCCACGTTCCCGGGTTCGGAGTACCAGTCCTATATGATTTACAGCCTCGTGACCCCGGTGGCCTTCGAAAACCCCACAGGCAAGGAGAGCCATGTGGACGAACGGAGCATTATCATGTGCCTGAGTTGCCACAGGGCCCACGCAAGCCCCTACAAGGATTCGTTGAGGTGGGACTATACGGAAATGGTGGCCGGCGAGAGCCGCACCGGCAACAGTGGCTGTTTCACCTGCCACACCCTCAAATAGGTATAGATAACCAACGTAACAAACGCATCTGGGGAAATCACCGAGCTGACTTGGTGATTTCCCCAAGTTCCCTTCCCGTCGGAAGTCGACCCCTCGGATTTGAAAGGAAATTTTCGCTGGCATGGTCATTGCATTCAAAACGGCCAAAAGGTGTCGTGCCTAATTTTTCTGGAAGGAGGTGGGAATCGCGGATTAATAGCTGCAAGCAGTACAAGAAGTAAAGGAATTGGCAAGTTCAGCACGTTGATGATAATCAACCAATCGAACCAACCTAAATAGGGGGTAAGAAAGTAATGAAGAAGTTTTTAGTAGCGCTTTTAGTGGTACTGGCGGCCACGATCGTGGTGTACGGCATGGCCGACGCCAAGGTCACCGGCGAGTGCGTCAACTGCCATACCATGCACAACAGCCAGGACGGCGCGCCCGTTGCCATGGCTAACGCGAACTGGGACGGCGGCGCCATCACCGGCGACGCTTCGGCAGAGCCTAACGGGCACCTTCTGGTGACCGGCTGCATAGGCTGCCACACGGCCACTTCGGGCCTCACGGTAACCACCGGCTCCACCACCATTCCGATAGTCCGCACCCTCACCGACCCGGCCGGCACTTACCTGGCGGGCGGTAACTTCTACTACTCCGACAACAACGACGCCAAGGGCCACAACATCAGCAGCGCCGACGCCACGCTACCGTATGGGCCGTCTCCGAACACCCACGCGGTTCCGGAGGCCGGTGGCCATTGCGCCAACAGCTGTCACTCGACCCTGACCAACCCCGTCCGTAGCGGCGTCACCCTCGAGGGTTGCCAGGGCTGCCACCTGACCACGTTCCACCACGGCGATCCCGGTCCGTACAACGCCACCAGCACCGCCACCGACCCGACCTACAGGTTCCTCACGGGTCACCACTACTTCCCGAGCAGCCACAGCGACGGCAACGGCTACGTCGAGGGTCAGGAAGACTCCGACTGGGAAATCACGACCAGCGCCACGGACCACAACTGGTACAAGGGCTGGGACCAGTCTGCAGCGCTTAACGCCGACGACGCCTGGGCGGAGACCCGCGTGGAGCACACCATCAGCATGTTCTGCTCGAACTGCCACGAGGAGTTCCACCGCACGGATGGCACCGGCTCCGGCACGGCTGACCCCAACGACGTCCTTGGCAGCGTCTGGATGAGGCACCCCGTTGACCAGGCTATGCCGACGGTGGGCGAGTTCGCTGGCTACACCTACAGCACCGAGACCCCTGTTGCCTACTCGATGGTGAACGGGACGTCTTCCACCGGCGCGGTGGTGGCCTGCGTATCCTGCCACAGGACGCACGCCTCTCAGTATGACGATATGCTGAGGTTCGACTACAGCACCATGCTCGCTGGCATGGGCGGAAGCGGCGGCTGCTTCAACTGCCACGCTGACAAGAACTAAGGAAGTTGGTTAATAGTGCAGGGCGCTGCGGCGCCCTGCACTAACTTACTAAAAAGATTAGAAAATATTAATTAGCATATTGCGGAAAGGAGGTGAGTATTTGAGAGATAACCATCTGGCCCATGGCAGAGGCATCGCCCTTGCCATCCTTGTCCTGGCCCTCGTTGCGCTTCTTCCGCTTTCGGCGTCCGCCAAGGTCACCGGCGAGTGCGCCAACTGCCACACCATGCACAACAGCCAGGACGGCGCGCCCGTGGCTCTTTCGGGCGCGACCTGGGAGGCCAGCGGCGTCCTGAACGGCACGGCGGACTCGGACCCCAACGGGCACCTTCTGGTGACAGACTGCGTAGGCTGCCACTCTTCCGCATCCAGCCAGACCATTGTCAGTGCGGGCTCAAGCGATGTTCCGATTGTCTACAACCACGTACAGCCGACGGACCCGCTTGCCGGGGGCAACTTCTACTGGGTTGCCCAGGGCGACGACACCAAGGGCCACAATGTCTATGGCATAAGCGGCCAGGACTCCAATATAAGCATTACCGAAGGCGCACCCGGGCGGGACGGCAACGGCTGCACGGGAACAGGCGCCTGTCACCAGACCCTCGCGGCACCGCCTGATCCGAGCGCCCCGGCCCCGGGAGGTACGGGCAACTGGAACAGGGGCGGCTGCCAGGGGTGCCACGTCTTCACGTACCACCACGTGGACAACGCCGCATACAGGTTCCTCAAGGGCCATGGCGGCGGATCGCTTCCGGCGGACCTCGACGCGACCAACCGGAGGAACATCACCTCTTACCCTGACTACGTTACGGGCGTCGCGGACCGCGACTGGGAGCAGACAGCCTCCACGACTGATCACAACTGGTATAAGGGCTCCACGACGGTGTACGCCAGCGACGGCTACGGCCTGACGGTTCAGCAGACCATCACCTCGTTCTGCTCAGGCTGTCACTATGGATTCCAAGGTCCTACGGGCATC
>JARRNG010000103.1:0-5768 GCA_037385265.1 Nitrospirota bacterium | reverse complement strand
GAGGAAGTCGACAGGGAGATAAAGGCCCTGGGCCAGGACCTGGGCTTCGAAGTGGAGTGCGTTCAGCTTAACGGCGAGGGCGAGATAGTGAGCCGCATCCAGAAGGGCGATTACGACGCGCTCATCATAAACCCCGGGGCCTACACCCACACGAGCATCGCCATAAGGGACGCCATCGCGGCGATGGGCAAGACTACCATAGAGACGCATATCTCCAACATCCACAAGCGCGAGGACTACAGGAGGAGGTCCTTCATAGCCGAGGTATCCGAGGGGCAGATAAGCGGCTTCGGCACCGATAGCTACCTCCTCGCCCTGAGGGCGGCTGCGGGTCTCATCTCCAAGAAATAGCATGCCCAGGAACAACCGTCTAAAAAGCCTGCGTAGACGGCTGCGTCAGGTCGATGCATTACTCGTCACCAACCTCAAGAACGTCCGCTGGCTCACGGGCTTTACCGGCTCGTCGGGCTACGCCCTTGTAACGGGAACTGAAAACATCCTGGTGACCGACTTTCGCTACCAGGAGCAGTGCGCGCGGGAGGTCGAGGGCTGGGAGGTGGTTATAGAGAAACGCGAGCGCGTCCAGGCGCTCAAGCGAATGGGCCGGAAGCTTGGCATAAAGACCCTGGGCGTCGAGGACACGGTCTCGTTGGGTTTCGCGGAATCCCTGCGAAAGGCTTTCAAGAGGATAAGGCCCATGAGGGGCGTTATCGAGAAGCTCAGGGCCGTGAAGGACGAAGAAGAGGTGGAGGCCATCGAGGGCGCCGTCAGGGTCGCCGAGGAGGCGTTCAGGAGAGTCAGGCCCCATATCAGGGCCGGCGTGTCGGAAAAGGCCATCGCCCTAAGGCTCGAGGAGAGGCTGCGCAGGGCGGGTTCCGAGGGGCTGCCTTTTGATATAATAGTTGCCGCGGGTGAAAACTCCGCGCTGCCGCACGCGAGGCCGTCGTCGAGGCGGCTGAGGGCGGGGGACCTCGTGATAGTGGATTGGGGCGCGCGCCTCGGGGGATACTGCTCGGACATGACGAGGAGCTTTCTTCTGAAGGGCAAGGGGCTTGCCAGGAAGAAAGAGATATACTCCCTGGTGCTCGATGCCAACCGGCGGGCGGTCGAGAAGGCCGGGGCCGGAGAGGACACGGCCTCCATTGACAGGGCGGCCAGGGACGTCATAAAGAGGGGCGGCTACGGCGACTGCTTCGGCCACGCCACGGGACACGGCGTGGGCCTCGACGTCCACGAGAGGCCGGGCATTTCCTGGAGGCGGGGCACCAAGGTCCGCGAGGGAATGGTCTTTACGGTCGAGCCAGGCGTATATGTTCCGGGGCTCGGAGGTGTTAGAATAGAAGACCTGATTGCCGTGGGCCCCGGGGGGAAGAGGGAGCTCACGACCCTTTCGAGGAAGATGGAGATAATTTGACCGGGAGGTTTTGGCTTGGTATCTACAGCTGATTTCAGGAGAGGCCTGAAGATAGAGTACAAGGGGGAGCCCTGCGAGATAGTGGACTTCCAGCACTCCAAGATGGGCAGGGGCGGCGCCCTCGTCAAGACAAAGCTCAAGAGCCTCGTTACGGGAGCCATACTCGACGACACCTTCCGCTCGGGCGAGAAGTTTTCCACCCCGGAGCTCGAGGAGAAGAAGATGCAGTACCTCTACGAGCAGGAAGGGATGTATTACTTCATGGACAACGAGTCCTACGAGCAGGTCCCGCTTACGAGCTCACAGCTTGGCGACGCCATGAAGTTCATAAAGGAGAACGAAATGGCGAGCATCCTTTTTTACAAGGGGAAACCCATATCGGTGGAGCCGCCGATGTTCGTGGAGCTCGAGGTGACGGAGACCGAGCCGGGCTTCAAGGGCGACACCGCCTCCGGCGGCAGCAAGCCCGCGGTCTTAGAGACGGGGGCCACGGTGAAGGTTCCCTTCCACATCAGCGTGGGCGACAGGGTCAAGATAGACACCAGGACTTCGGAGTACATAGAGAGAGTGAAATGATGGAACTCGAGGACCTGAAGGAACTCATTAATTTTCTTAAGAACACGGATATAACCGAGGTTTTCATCGAGACCAAGGGCACGAAGGTCAGGCTCAGGAGGGAGCACCTCCTCGGGCAGCCCGCTCCGAGGCCCGAGGGGGCCGTCGGGCACGGGGAGGCCGCCGCCGAGGCCATAGCCGCCCCCGCCGAGGAGGACGAGTCCCACAGGCTGATAACCGTCACCGCCCCCCTGGTGGGCACTTTCTACCGGGCGCCTTCTCCGGAGGCGGCTCCCTTCGTGGAGGTGGGGGACACAGTGAAGAAAGGGCAGGTCATCTGCATCATCGAGGCCATGAAGCTCATGAACGAGATAGAGAGCGAGGCTGACGGAGTGGTGGCCAGGGTGCTTGTGGAGAACTCCCATCCCGTTGAGTACGGCGAGCCCCTGTTTCTACTGGAACCCCTGCAGTAATGAAGCTTTTCGACAAAGTTCTCATAGCCAACCGCGGAGAAATAGCCGTCCGCGTAATCCGGGCCTGCCGCGAGTTGGGCATCAAGACGGTGGCCGTCTACTCGGACGTCGACAGCGACGCCATGCACGTGCGCCTGGCCGACGAGGCCGTCTGCATCGGCCCGGCCAGCTCGCAGCAGAGCTACCTCAACATCCCCAGCATCCTCACGGCCGCCGATATCACCGACTCCTCGGCCATCCATCCCGGCTATGGATTTCTCTCGGAGAACGCCCACTTCGCCGAGACCTGCGCCTCCTCGGGCATCGTGTTCATAGGGCCCACCCCGGAAAACATCCGCCTCGGCGGCGACAAGTCGAAGGCCCGTGAGACCATGAAGAAAAAACGCATCCCCGTGGTCCCCGGAAGCGAGGGGCTGGTTTCCACGGAGGATGAGGCCGTGAAGATAGCGAAGAAGATAGGATATCCCATAATGTTCAAGGCCTCGCACGGGGGCGGGGGGAAGGGCATGAAGATAGTAGGCTCCGAGGGCGAGCTGAGGCACGCCTTTCACGTGGCCCAGCGCGAGGCCATTACGGCCTTCGGGGTCAAGGACCTTTACCTCGAAAAATACATCCCCGAGCTCAGACACATAGAGGTGCAGATAGTGGCCGACACGGATGGAAACGTCGTGCACCTCGGCGAGAGGGACTGCTCCATCCAGCGGAGGCACCAGAAGCTCATCGAGGAGTCCCCGGCTCCGAGGACCCCGGCGAAGTTCCGGAAGAAGATTGGCGACCTGGCGGTGAAGGCCGCCCGGGCAATCGGCTACCGCAGCGTGGGCACCGTGGAGTTCGCGGTGGACCCGGGCTGGAACGTGTATTTCATGGAAATAAACACCCGCGTGCAGGTCGAGCACCCGGTTACGGAAGCCGTGACCAACATAGATCTCATCAAGGAGCAGATAAAGCTCGCGGCCGGTCTCCCCATACACTACAAGCAGTCGCAGACAGCGCCCAGGGGGCATGCCATAGAGTGCCGCATAAACGCCGAAGACCCCTTCACTTTCACCCCCTCGCCCGGGAAGATAGAGTTCATGAACGTTCCCGGAGGGCCAGGCATCAGGGTGGACACGGCGGCCTTCACAGGAGGGGTGGTGCCGCCGCAGTACGACTCCCTGGTGGCCAAGCTAATCGCGCACGGAAACAACAGGCAGGAGGCCATCGCCCGGATGAGGGGGGCCCTGGACGAATTCGTCATCGAGGGCATAAAGACGACGATACCTTTTCATAAGAAGGTGCTGACGCACCCTGACTTCATAAAGGGCAATTTTAACACTGGCTTTGCGGACAGGTTGAACGGAAGAGGCCCTTAGAGTTACAATATGTCCATGGGGGGAAACGGGGATGACCGCAACTAGGTCCCGTAGAGGTTTCTATCATGGGGGCATCTGCCTCATCACCGATAGGAATTCCTGTCCCTTGACCGTTCTGGAGATGGCCCGCGTTGCTTTGGAGGCGGGCATAACCTGGCTCCAGTACCGCGACAAGAGCAAGGACAGGCTCGCTGCATTCCGAACCGCCAGGGCCCTTAGAGAGATCACCATGGAGCACGGAGCCTGCCTCGTCATCAACGACTATGCCGACATAGCTGTGGCAGTTGGCGCCGACGGAGTCCATCTGGGGCAGGAGGACCTTCCGGCCCGCGAGGCCAGAAGGGTCACGGGCGGGCGCATGATAATCGGAATATCCACGCACAGCGTCGAGGAAGCCAAAGCCGCCGAGGACGAGGGCGCCGACTATATAGGCTTTGGACCCGTTTTTCATACCAATACGAAGGATGCCGGAGCCGCCAGGGGCGTCGGGGAGCTAAGAAGCATCCGGGACTCCGTGGGCATCCCGGTCGTGGCCATCGGAGGAATCAACATCGACAACTGCGCATCCGTGTTCGAGGGCGGGGCCTCCGCCGTTGCCGCGGCATCTTCGGTCCTTTCCGGCGACGTACGCGGCAACGTCTGCGGCTTTGTGGAACGCATCGAAAAGCTCTCGCGGAGCGCCTGACCTTGTCCGAAGACAAGAGGAAGAGGCGGCTTCACATAAACACCGAGGTTTACATTAACCGCGTCTATCATGCCGAGGGGCTCGACCTGAGCGCCGACGGCATGTATCTCTACACAAGGCATCCATACGTCGAGGGAAGCATAATCGACCTGCGCTTCAAACTCGGCGATGACGAAATACAAGGTCCGGCCAAGGTGGTCCATTCCCAGCCCGGCATAGGCTTCGGTGTGCGCTTCACGGACCTTAAGGAAAAGGACGCCGAGAAGATACGGGATTACGTCGAGAGGCTGGGCTCGGAGCAGCCCAAGGGCGCTCCGCCGGTCAGGAAACGCACATCAACCTGAGAATCGCCTGCTGGCACTCCTTCGCGGCGAGCCCGAGGTCCCACTTGTCCCGGTCCCTTTCGGGTATGACGTTGCTGATTCCCCGGAGCTCGAGCACCCGGACCCCATAACGCTTGCAGACCTGAGTCACCGCGGCGCCCTCCATGTTCTCGCAAACCGCTCCGTGGCGCTCGAGGATTTCGCCGGCCCTCTCCATCGTCCCCGTTGAGGCGTTCACCGTGGCGAAGACCCCGGCCCTGACGCCCCCCAAGATGCGGGAGGCCCTCCTGAGAAGCCTTCCGTCCAGGGGGAACTCGTTGAAATATTTCCTGCCGCCTCTTCTCAGTAACTCGATGCCTATGGTCTCTACGCCCGTCAGGCCGTCTTCCGTTAGCACCCCGGCGTCGGCATATACTTCCTTTTCGGCAAGCACCAGGTCGCCGATGGCGAGCTCGCCACCGGGGTACGCCCCGCCCACGCCGAAGACCACCGCTTCCGGGGGGGAGAACCTCTCACACAGCACCGTGGCGGCCCAGGCTGCGTTGGCAATGCCCATCCCCGAGGTTATATGAACGATGCGGGTGTCGCCGACCGTGCCTGTTGAAATCGAGGAGGAGAGCTTCTTTCTGCGTCTCATCTCCCCCAAAAGCAGGGAGGACTCCAGAGGCACCGACGATATGAGTCCGAGAAATTTCCCTTTCGACATGAAGAATTATACCATCTGCTTTACTTTTCCAACGTTTCCTATAGAATTTAGGCCATGAAAAAAGGCGCAAGGCGCATCATTCTTTTCGTGGCCGTAGCCCTCGTCGTCATTGTGGTCGCGGCCATGGCAGTGGTGAAGGTCGTCTATCTGGACAAGCTGAGGCCCCAGATAGAGGCCGCTGCCTCCGAGGCAACCGGCCTTGATGTCACTGTGGACGAAATGGGCCTAGACTTCCTGCCCTCCCTTGCCGTGGCCGCAAA
>JARRNG010000102.1:889-12073 GCA_037385265.1 Nitrospirota bacterium | reverse complement strand
GGTCAGCTTTCACTAAAACACAGGAAATCGAAGCCCATTATATCGTAATATCAGTCTATTATCGCATATTATCTAGAATATAGTTTAAGTAATTAAAATGTGAAAATGTAAAAATCCCCGCTCTCTGGAGAGCGGCACTTAGGGCGTGGTAGGACGATGCCGAACCACAGGATGGGAAGGGAATGAGCCCAGCGAAGTGGCATGGCGGACGGTGACGGAATCAAAGGGCGTAAAGGGCCAGACCATGAATGGGTCCGGCCGCCGAGGAGGCCTCACTCGAAAATCACGTAGCGCCTCGCCCTCTCCGCCCTCTTCCCCTTGAGGCCCACGTCCACGAGGCGGGTTATATTCCTCTCGCGTCTCGCCCGGATAATTCTCTTGACCGTCTCTGGCCCGAGCCCCGGGACCCTCAGCAGGGCCTCCCTGCTCGACGAATTGAGCCTCACCGGGTAGAACTCGGGATGCCTCTCCGCCCAGACCTCCTTTGGGTCCCTGTCGAGCGACAGGTTGCCAGCTTCGTCAAAGGAGATATCCTCCCTCCCGAAGCCGTATTTGCGGCAGAGGAAATCGACCTGATAAAGGCGGTGCTCCCGCTGAAACGTCGCTTCGGCCGGAGTGAAGAACTGCCGTTCTCCGGGGATGTCCGGTCTGCCCAGCCCTTTCTGGTAGGCGGAAAAATAGACCCTCTTGAAATTCATCCGCCCATAAAGCCCGTACATCGAATCCACAATGTCCGTGTCGGTCTCGTCGGAGGCCCCCACGATGAACTGCGTCGTGCACTTCACTTTGGAATATTTCATCCCCCTGCCCGTGAGTCTGCCCATGAGGGACATGGGGCGGAGGATGTCGTTTTCGTAATCCTTCCTGCCCGAAAGCAGGCCGAAGCTCTTTTTCGAGGGAGTCTCTATGTTGAGGGAGACGGCCGTGGCAAGCGAGAGGGCCTCCTCCACAGCGGCGTCCGAGGCTCCGGGAATGATCTTCAGGTGTATATAGCCCCTGAATCCGTGCTTGCGCCTCAGAATGCGCGCCGCGGAGTTTATCCGCTCCATGGTGTAGTCGGCGCTGCCTATCACAGAGGAACTCAGGAACAGGCCGGATACCCTTTTCCGCCTCAGGTATTCCATGAAGACGCCCGCAACCTCCTCGGGCCGGAGGGTGCAGCGGGGCGCGTCAACCTCGGCGCGTAGTTAGCGCAGGCGTTCGAAAGGAGTGTCTTCAAAAGCACGGTATAGCCGCCCTGCGTAAGGGCCACGGGATAAAGCCACCTGCCGTCGAGCCCCCGCCGTCGGTGCTCGTCCTTCTGCGTTCCGCAGGCGCAGGCGAGGTCGTACCGGGAGTCGTTCGAAAGGAGTCTCAGTTTCTCGACAGTATCCATCTCACAAAATCCTGGACAATTATATCACGCGGCGCCAGTACTCATTGGGAAAGGCAATTCAAGAAACCATGGGAACCGCCGCCGCCGGAGGCACCAGTCTACCGTCTGGTATCACGAGTTGCGTTGGGCGCGTCGCCGCTTATCAAAATAAGATGCAATCTGATAATATAGGAGGCCGAAAAACTGATTCCAAAATTAGTCGTGAAGGCATCCATTAGATGAGAAAGATACTGGTTACCGGCGCGGCCGGCTTCATAGGGTTTCACCTCGCGAAAAGGCTTGTGGAGCTCGGCGACGAGGTCGTAGGGGTCGACAACCTAAACGACTACTACGACGTCAAGCTCAAGACCGACAGGCTCGAGCAGCTGGAAGGCAGCGCGAATTTCAGATTCGTAAAGCTCGACCTCGCCGAAAGCGCCGCGGTCTCGGAGCTCTTCGGCCGGGAAAGATTCGACATCGCCGTGAACATGGCGGGCCAACACCAAGATGCCCTTTTCGGTGCACCATAACGTGGACCACCCGGTCTCCCTCTATGCGGCCACCAAGAAGGCCAACGAGCTCATGGCCCACACATACTCAAGCCAGTACGGGCTGCCCTGCACCGGACTGAGGTTCTTCACCGTCTACGGCCCCTGGGGCAGGCCCGACATGGCTCTCTTCCTCTTCACCAAGGCGATTCTCGAAGACAGGCCCATCGACGTCTTCAACCATGGGAAGATGAAGAGGGACTTCACCTATATAGACGACATCACGGAAGGCGTGGTCAGGGTCATGGACAGGACCCCGGAGCCCGACCCGGGCTGGGACGGCGACAACCCTGACCCCGCCACGAGCTACGCGCCCTACCGGCTTTACAACATCGGAAACAACAACGCCGTGGGGCTCATGGACTTTATCGAGACGCTCGAGGGCTGTCTCGGCAAGAAGGCCAGGAAGAACCTGCTTCCCCTGCAGCCCGGCGACGTGCCTGCAACCTATGCGGACATAGACGACCTGGCGAGGGACGTGGGCTTCAGCCCGTCGACCCCCCTGAAGGAGGGAATAAATAAATTCGTGGAGTGGTACAGGGAATATTATGGCTAAACCAGGAGGACGGGCAAGATGCATCTGGGAATAATCGGCACGGGCTACGTGGGGCTGGTCACCGGGGTCTGCTTCGCCGAGTTCGGCCTGAACGTGACCTGCGTCGACAAGGACAGAAAGAAGATAGCGGCGCTCAAGAAGGGAATAGTGCCGTTTTATGAACCTGGGCTTGAGGAGCTGCTCAAGAAGAACCTCTCCACGGGCAGGCTTTCCTTCAGCACGAAGGTCGCCGACGCGGTCGATTCCGCACTGGTAGTGTTCATCGCCGTGGGCACTCCCCCGAGGGGGGACGGCTCCGCGGACTTGAAGTATGTGGAGAGCGTGGCCAAGGGGATAGCGGCTCGCCTGAACGGCTACAAGGTCATAGTGACGAAAAGCACCGTGCCGGTTGGAACTGGACAGAAGCTGAGGCAGATAATTTCAAAAAGCCTGAAGGGGCGTGTCGACTTCGACATCGTCTCTAACCCGGAGTTTCTGCGGGAGGGGGCTGCGATAGAGGACTTTATGAGGCCCGACAGGGTGATAATCGGCGCGCACAGCCAGCAGGCGGTCGCCATCATGAGGGACCTCTACAGGCCTCTGTACCTGATAGAGACCCCTTTCGTGATTACCGACGTCCAGAGCGCCGAGCTCATAAAGTATGCCTCCAACTGCTTCCTGGCCACGAAGGTCTCCTTTATTAACGAGATGGCGAATCTCTGCGAGAAGGTAGACGCCGACGTGCATACGGTGGCAAAGGGCATGGGGTTCGACCGACGCATCGGGCCGAAGTTCCTTCACCCCGGGCCGGGGTTCGGAGGGTCGTGTTTTCCCAAGGACCTCAATGCCCTCCATCAGATAGCGAGGAACAACCAGAGCCCGCTGAGGATCGTGGAGGCGGCCGTGCAGGCTAACGAAGCGCAGCGAAACCTGATGGTCAAGAAGATCAAGACCGCCATGGGGAGCCTGGAGGGGAAGAAGATCGCGGTGTTGGGGCTCTCCTTCAAGCCCAATACCGATGACATAAGAGATGCCCCCTCGGTCTTCATAATAAACAGGCTCATCGAGGAGGGAGCGAAGCCGAGGGTCTACGACCCCGTGGCCATGGAAAACGCGAAGGCCGTGCTCCCAAAGGTCAGTTTCTCCAAGGACCCGTACTCGGCGGCGAAGGGCGCCCATGCCCTCGTAATCGTCACCGAGTGGAACGAGTTCAGAAACCTGGAGCTTCACCGCATAAAGAAGCTCCTTAAGGAGCCGTACTTCTTCGACCTGAGAAACATCTACGAGCCGGCCAGGATGAAGGAGGAGGGCTTTAAGTACTTCTGCGTGGGAAGGCCGACTTAGGCGGAGCCTTCCCTAATTCCAATTTGCAGTTTTCAAGCCGACCGGGCATAGGCCGATGTGCCTTGTCCCGCGCCTTGCGGTGTGCCGAGGCCCCTCCCGTGAATATGCTATAATTAGCATTCCTGCGTAGTGGCAACAGGCCGATGCGGGCCGACGCAAGGAGAATTACTTGGGGGACCCTGAGCTTTCCGCATGAATAGGTCATTTTTATTCTTCATCGCCGTCGCCATGGTGATATCCTTTTCCTGGCTGGGCCGCACCACCCTCTTCGACGTTGACGAGGCCGTATTTTCCCAGGCGACAAAGGAGATGGTGGCAAGCGGCGACTGGATAACGCCGACCTACAACGGAGAGAACCGCTACGACAAGCCCATCCTCTTCTACTGGCTCATGGCCCTGTCCTACAAAGTTTTCGGCATCGACGAGTTCGGGGCGCGGTTTCCTTCGGCCGCGGCCGGGGTCGTGCTTGCCCTGTCCGTCTTCCTGTTTACGAGATATTTCCGGGACGCCAAGGCTGCGTTATACGCTTCGCTTTCCACCGTCCTGTCAATATATTTTCTTGCGTATTCCCACGCCGCCGTAACTGATATGGTATTAACCCTTTTCATAACCCTCTCCCTCTTTTCCTTCTATCTTTCTACGGCAGCCCAGGAGGCTTCGCCCAACTGGAGAAGGGTCGGCCTTTACGGGTTTTACCTATTTTCATCTCTTGCCTTCCTCACAAAGGGGCTTATCGGGATAGTCTTCCCCTTCGGCATCGCGGCGGCATACATGATAGCCACCGAGGGCCCAAGGGGCCTCAAAAGGGTGTTCAGCCTTGGGGGGACAGTCCTCTTCTTGGCTGTCTCCGCGCCCTGGTATGTCATGGAGTACAGGGCCAACGGAATGGAATTCATAGATCAGTTTTTCATCAAACACCACTTCCAGAGATATACGGGTGTGATATCGGGCCACAGGGGGCCTGTTTACTATTACATCCCGGTGCTTCTTGTCGCCATGTTTCCCTGGGCCGCGTTCCTGCCCGCCGGCGTGAGAGCCGCGCTCAAAGACAGGGACACGGACAAGCTCGGCGTCTTCGCCCTGATATGGTTCTCCTTCATACTGCTGTTTTTCTCCTTCTCCACGACCAAGCTCCCAAACTATACCCTCCCCCTGATGCCTGCGGCCTCCCTGCTCATCGCCTCAGGAATGACGGCGCAAGGTGAGCGGCTGCGGAGATACTCGTACGTTTTCATGGCGGCCTTATCAGCCCTTATGGGCGCCCTCTTCCTGGTCTCGAGGGGATATCTCCCGAAATTCGGCATCGAAGACATCAACTGGACCCTTGCCCTTTCTGCCCTCATGTGGGCTCTTGCCGCCCTGGGCGTCTACGCCGCCCTCAGGAAAAAGGCGACATACGGCATCATGTCGGCCCTTACCATAGCCTTCCTGCTGGTGCTTTCCGCGAAGGCGGTGCCCATCGCCAACCGGTATCTTCAGGGCGCGCTTTACGATTACAGCCTTTACGCGAAGGAGAATCTGCCCGAGGGCGAAAGGATAGTCACCTACAGGTTGAATATGCCGAGCATAGTCTTCTATTCGGGGCACCTTTACGATTACAGCCTTTACGCGAAGGAGAATCTGCCCGAGGGCGAAAGGATAGTCACCTACAGGTTGAATATGCCGAGCATAGTCTTCTATTCGGGGCACAGGGTGGTAAGCCCGGGAAACAAGGCTCATTTGTTAAGACTGCTTAGCGGCGGCGGGCGGGCGCTCGCGATCACCAGGGACCGCGACGTCCCCGCCTTCGACGGCCTGGGGTTCGATTTGCTGGAAAGCAGGGGCGGATATGCGCTTCTTGAAAGAAAATAGAACTCTTCTTTTCGTTTTCCTCGTATTGCCGCTGTTCTTCTTTTACCTCGATGGCGCGTTGCTGTCGCAACTCAAGGCCGCCAATGAATATAGCCCCCACATCCGTTTGGTGTTTGATAGCATCGACCCCGTTATGAGTTTCCTCTCCCACGGGCTGACGCTCCTCGTGGCCGCGTTCGCAATTTACGCGATAGGCAGGTATTACAGTGAAAGATTGCGCGCCCTGGGCATATCCCTCGTCCTTGGCTTTGCAGCATCCGGCGTTTCCGCCCAGGTGATAAAGCACCTCATAGGAAGGGCCAGGCCGAGGGTGACCGACCAGTTCGTCGTTGTCGGACCCACGTTTCAAAGCGGATACGATTCGTTTCCCTCGGGACACTCCGCCGTGGCGTTCTGCTTCAGCTACATCCTTTCGCGGTATTTCCCCCGGTCCAGGTTCTTTTTCTATCTCTTTGCCGTTGCCACCGCCTTCGTGAGGGTGGAAAAGACGTCCCATTTCGCCTCCGACGTCATAGCGGGCGCCCTTGTCGGGATCATCGCGGCCAAACTGCTACTTAATGCTCTCAGCCGCAAAGGGATTGCACCTAAAGGCATGAAAGCCGCGCCGGCCGCCGAATAGCTCGAAAATCCCTGCCCCCGCCGCGGCACAGACGGTTTGTCCCCGGGCTTAAATGGCCTTCAGGGTCCACATATATGGGCCTAACATTTTGAATTTATTATTTAACATATTTGCTTGCTACCCTATTGCTACCCTATCTATGTCTTTAATCGGGCGGGACTCTTAAATTAACCCCCAGCCATTCAGGCAAGTGCAATATGCCCCCAGACCCGAAGGCCCATCAGGGGCAGTTGCTCGAAGGCTGCCTAATAAGTAATGAGCCTAGGAAATCCTGAACATTATTCTTGACAGCTGCCCCGGATGGAAGATAATTAGGATAAGGACAATAAATGTAAGGAGGAGGGCATGGAAAGAGAGTTGGTTTCTATAGAGGAGCTTTTATCCATTCTGAACAAGGAGCTTGATAAATTCCCAGATTATGGCGAGTGTCGGTATGAAAGCGTGACGAAGCTAGACAAATCCGATGAGACCGGATGTAACTGGGGAGAGGTTATCCTGAAATGTAGCGGGACGCATCCCGGGACTTGCCAGCCCGCAGCGTTTAAGATGGTCGAGGAGATGAAAAAGAAATATAATCTCCGCTGAGACATATGACAATCCTATAGACATCCAATAGAAATAGTGCTATAAAGAGAATAAAAATCGCTCTTTTGAGGGGGTCACCGATGAGAAAAGGACGTACATCGCTGTGGACAGTCTCCATTTTAACTCTTATTTCTTTAGCTATGGTGTTGCCCGGCATTGCCATAGCCGGAGAGTCGGACATTGCGGCCGGTAAGAAAATATATAGCAATAGCGGTTGCATAGCATGCCATACCATCAACAGCGTGGGCGGGAAGCTGGGTCCCGACCTCACGCACATCGGCAGTAAAGAGAACAGTGCATGGCTTGAGGAGCAGGTGAAAGACCCAAAGGCCCACTTCCCGAATTCCGTCATGCCGGCGTTCAAGCGGATGTCGAAGAAGGAACTGGACCAACTGGTTGACTATCTTGATAGTCTCAAATGACGAAGCGGTATTCAGATAGTTTCGCAGACCGCCGTTTTCATTACTTGCCAGTGTCCTCGATGTTGAGAGCTGCAGGCGTTGAGAGGTTAGGAGAATGCAGCCCAGGACCAAGCAACTGGAATCCCCTCTAGCCGAGAGATACCAATCGAGGAGGTCAACATGTCAATGCAATACAGAGTAGTCATCTTTTTCTTTGTTGCTATAGCATTTCTTTACTTCCAGGTGGGCGAGGTGCGAGCTGTGCCGAGTTTTGCGCGGCAGACGGGCTTTGAGTGCAATGTTTGCCACACGGCGTTTCCAGAGCTAACAGCCTTCGGAAGGGATTTCAAGCTGAGGGGATATGTTCTGAGTATTGGGGCAAAACCGGGATTTTTGCCCATCGCCGCCATGGTGCAGGCTTCCTACAGTGATGCCGATGGGCTCAAAGATAAGATTGCCCCATTTGACGGCCAGGAAAATTCTCAGTCGGCAAAGTATAACTTGCCCCAGCAGGCAAGCGTGTTTTACGCGGGCCGCATCTATGACAACCTGGGCGGCTTCGTGCAGGTCACCTACGACGGAGTTGAAAACGACATGGTGCTTGACTTGACGGATATCCGCTATGCACGTAGCGCAACCCCCAAAGGTCGGAGTGTGGTATACGGCTTGACGCTCAACAACAACCCCACCGTGGAAGACCTTTGGAACACGACACCGGCCTGGGGATTCCCGTATGCTTCCTCTAGCGTCGCGCCCGCGCCTTCGGCAGGAACACTCATAGACGGAGCCCTGGGAGGCCAGGTCGGCGGTGTTGGCGCTTATATAATGTGGAACGATCTGTTATACGCTGAAGCTAGCATTTACCACTCCACAAGGAGGGGCATCATGCGCCCTTTGGGAGCGGGCGGTGAGCCCGACATGGTAGTATCCGATTTAGCACCCTATTGGCGTCTCACCATTCAGGGCTCTCGGGGACCGCATAGCCTGTCCGTGGGCACCTACGGTTTGGAGGCAAAGGTTTTTCTCGAGGGTGAGAGCGGAGGGCCCACTGACAAGTTCACGGACCTGGCCCTTGACGCACAGTACCAGTATATATCCGCTAAGCACACATTATCAGTCCATACGACATGGATCCACGAGGACCAAGACTGGAATGCCAGTTTTGCCGCCGGGGCCACAGCTAACACGTCGAATACCCTCAAGACCTTCAAAATAGATGCCGACTACTATTACAGGGCACACATTTGGACAATCGGGGGCTCAGTAGCGTATTTCTCTACGACTGGGAATGATGACTTGACCCTATATTCTCCTGCCCCTTTGGATGGAAGCAGGACTGGCAGCCCTGACAGCGATGGTTTCATCGTGGAGGCCGATTTTATTTACAAGGAGAGGCATAAATTCATTGCTCAGTACAGGTTCTATAACAAATTTAATGGAGCCCACTCAAACTATGACGGTTTTGGGAGAGATGCTTCAGACAACAACACTCTCTATCTGCTCGCATGGCTTATGTTCTGATGGAATTGCATATGAGATATCTCGCCAGGGAAATGTGGCTCGCAATCTTCGGCGCGATTTCTAAAAGCCTTAATAATGGTTTTACAAATTCCTGAAAAAATGGGCCTGGCCACCCGAGAAGAACCTGGCCCGCGGAGACAAACCGCCTGATAAACCCCAGTATAGCTCGTCTTCTGTCGTATCATTTTGGTAAATCCCCTTTCATTTTTGCTGCCTATTTGCTACCCTCGGCTATTTTTTAGATGATTTCCGATGAATCGTCAAAGGGCGGAAAGAGGGTCATAACAAATTGATATATAAAGGGAAATGGAGCTATTTCTGGGGGTTGGCTTAGCTATTGCAAAACAAACCTAAAGGGCCTTCAGGGCCCCTGGACCCCGTGTTCCTTCACCCTGAGGTATTCGTAGAGGCCGGTGAGGCCTCCGGCGGCGGTGGAAAGGAACCACGCGAAGGAGATGGCCGTGGCCGTATCGGGCCCGACCCCTATGGTGCCGAAGAGAAGCACCGACGAGGCCTCTCTCAGGCCTATTCCCGCAAGCGATATCGGGAAGGCGGATACCGTCGTTATTATGGGCACGAATATCAGCATTGCGAGGAAAGGTATGTGTTCTCCCAGGCCCAGGGCCAGGACGTATATGGCATAGATAATCGCGACCTGCACCACTACCGAAAGCAGCACCGTCTTGACTATAACCTTTCCCCGGCGCCTGTAGAAGTGGAAGTAATTGTACAGGTCGCTGAGGAAGCGGATTCTGTTAAAGAGCCTAAGGCCGAATATCGCCAGGCTTGCGGACACGAAGCCCAGCACGATGAGGGGAAGCACCCACTCTATCCAGGAGCCCCTGAAGTATCCAAGCCCGAAGGGGAAGGCGAGCATGCCCAGAGCCATGAGCGTGCAGAACCCGATGTAGCGGTCCATGAAGACAGAGGCCAGGGACTGACTGCCCTTGCCCGTCTCCTTGTAAAGGTAGTATATCTTCATCGCGTCGCCGCCCACGAGTCCGGGCATGAAGATGCTGAAAAACGAGCCCAGGAGGTAAAGCGGGAACAGCCGCTTGAGGCTGAAATCGTCCTTTAGGAGGAGCTTCCACCTGATGGAGGAGACGAACTGCGCGGCTATGTAAGTAAAGACGGCGAAGACGAAGGCCCAGGGGTTTATGTCCGTAAGGAGGCCGACCACGTTGTTCAGGCCGGCCCTGGCGAGCACCACGTAAAGGAGCCCGCCGCTTACGGAGATTTTAAGTATCAGGAGCGCAGGCTTCTTAAGATTTCCCGGGGAGGGTTTTCTTGAGGACATATATGGCCTTCTTCTGGCTTTCGTGGTACACCCTGGCGAGCATCTCTCCGAGCAGGCCCATCCCGATAAGCTGAATGCCCAGCAGAATCAAAAGCACCCCGAGGAGCAGGAGGGGCCTGCCCCCTATGGAGGCGCCCCTCAGCAGTTTCTCCAGCGAAAGGTAAAGCGATATCAGAAAGCCCGCCAGGGTGCATATGAGGCCCACGGGGCCGAAAAACTGTATCGGCTTTGTCGAGAAGCTCTGGAGGAATTTCACCGTTATCAGGTCGAGGAACACCCTTATGGTCCTGGACATGGTGTATTTCGACTTGCCTCTCGTCCTCGGGTGGTGCTGCACCTCCACCTCCGCCACGTTCACCCCGTACCAGCTTGCCACGGCGGGGATGAAACGGTGCATCTCGCCATAGAGGTTGAGGTTCTTGACCACTTCTTTCCTGTAAGCCTTGAGGGAGCACCCGTAGTCGTGGAGCTTGACCCCCGTGACCGTGCTTATCAGCCAGTTTGCGGCCATGGAGGGAAGCCTCCTGGAAAAGAAGGGGTCTTTCCTCCTCCTCCGCCAGCCGCTTACGATGTCATAGTCCTTCGTGAGTTCCAGCAGTTTCTGAATATCGGCGGGGTCGTTCTGGAGGTCGCCGTCCATTGTAACGATGACCTCCCCCCGGGCGAAATCGAAGCCCGCCGCGAAGGCCGCCGTCTGGCCGAAATTCTTCCTCAGGCTGAGGACGGCCACCCTGCCGTCCCCGGAATGGATCTCCTCCAGGAGCGGGAGGGTGCCGTCGGTGCTCCCGTCGTCCACGAAAATAATCTCGTAGTCCCTGCCCAGGCCCTCCAGGGCCTGGGAGAGCCTCTCGTAGAGGGGCCTTACGTTTTCCTCTTCGTTATATAGCGGAACGACTACCGATACGTCCAAATCATTTCCCTTTCTAAAACCTCTCCGGCGATCTCTGCCTCATGTTGCCGCCGAAGTCCCGGCAGGTGAATATCGAGTACGTCCTAAGCGGCCTGCCCGCCTTGTCGAGTACGATGAAGAGGCGCTTGTCGCAGCTTTTAAAAGCCTCCCCGACCTCCTCCGGTATTTCGGAATCGTTTATTTTAACAAAAACGGCATTGTAATGAGCGAGCCCTTCGG
>JARRNG010000102.1:0-877 GCA_037385265.1 Nitrospirota bacterium | reverse complement strand
TGGTTCATCCTGCGGCCCAGGTTTATGCAGTAAGTCACGGGATGGCCTTCCACATAAAAGGCGAGCTCCGAAGAGACCTGGTACGAATCCGAAAAGACGAACAAAGGGCCGCCGAGCCCCTTCATGATCCTGCTCACCTCTTCGCCCAGGGGCGCCCAGCCCTTGACCTTCTTCGTGGGGTCCAGCCTCGGCGGCAGGTTTACCAGCGACGGGTAATACGAAACAGCGGTGACCAATACGGATATGGCGAGGGCCGCCGCGACGGTCGCCCTCCTGGCCCTCGGCGCGGAAGAGGAATCTCTAAGGTAGTATGCGCAGAAGGCCGTCAGCCCGGCGAGGTATCCCGCCGCTGGCCAGTTTGCCTGCACCTTCCCCTGGAGGCTCTTGAGCGTGAAAAACGCAAGGACGGGAGCGGAAAACCAGAATAGAAAAGCCCCCTGAGAAGTCTTCCTTAACTTAACCAGGGCTATGACGACCATGACCAAAAGAAGCGGGGTTACGACGCCGAGCTGCGAGCCCAGGAAGTTCAGGAGCCACCGCGGCGATATGCTCAGGCCCCCGGAAACGTTCAGGTGTCCCGCGGTATGCTTCAACGCCACCATGCCGTGCGCCAGGTTCCAGATTATCACGGGGCTGAATACCGCGACGGCCAGCGCCGCTCCCGCGTAGGGCCAGGGCCTAGCCAGCCATCCCCGGCGCTCCTTCGAGACCAATATGTAAAGCAGGGCCGAAAGGAAGAAGAAGGCCATGGTGTACTTGGCGAGGAGCCCCGCCCCGGCCGTAAGGCCGAGCAAGAGCCAATAGGCTGGATGGCCCGACGTAAGCGCCCTGTGCATGAGGTAGAGCGAGAGTATCCAGAAGAAGACGAAAGGGGCGT
>JARRNG010000101.1:0-6549 GCA_037385265.1 Nitrospirota bacterium | reverse complement strand
GTCGACGCCCCAAAAATTAATGATTTCCATGAGTTAGGGAAAATGCCATAATACCACAAACAATAGAATTCCGTCAAATAGTAGAGGAATATTACCGATTTCGCGTCAAATTGGAAACGGGCGGGCCGGGAAGCGGGAAAGGAGCTGCTCAGGGTGCGGTTCGGGCGGCCAGAAGAGGAGTGGAGCCCCGGGGCTCATTCGGCGGAGACCGTCACAGTATGGGTGACCGTGGACCAGGCCGCCCTTATGGCGCGCCTTGCCTCCTCGGCCCTGAGGCGGCTTTCAAAGGCGCCAAAGACCGTGGGGCCGCTTCCGCTCATGGCGGCGAAGAGAGCGCCCTCTTCGTAAAGGCGTCTCTTGAGTTCCGAGACCTCGGGGTGCCTTGCCGCCACCGGCGCCTCGAGGTCGTTGACCGCGGCCCCTCTGAGGACGTCGAAGTCACCCTCGTTGAGGGCCCGAAGAAGACTTTCTTCGGCTTCCTTGCCTCCGCCGGAGAAGCTCCGGGCCTCAGCGTAGGCCCATCCGGCCGAGACCCGCAGGCCGGGATTGAGGAGGACGACGCTGTACGCCCTGCTCATGACCACGGGGGATATCAGTTCTCCCCGGCCCCGGACGAGCGCGGCGGGGCCCGAGAGGAAGAAGGGCACGTCGGAGCCGAGGCCGAGGGCCGCGGCATGAAGTTCCCGGTCGGAGAGGCCGGCGTCCCAGAGGGAGTTCAATCCCCTCAGCGTGGCCGCCGCGTCGGAACTGCCGCCGCCGAGGCCGGCGGCGATGGGGATGTTCTTTACGAGGCTAATGCGGGCCCCCTTGGATGTCTTCGAGGCCTCCCTGAGCGCCAACGCGGCTTTCAGCACGTGGTTTTCGTCGCCTGCTATGGGGGCTTCGGTCATGACCGATAGGGTCGGAGCCTCTTCGAAGGTTAGGGTGTCGAAAAGCGAGACGCATTGAAGGAGGCTCGATATATCGTGATAGCCGTCGGGCCTCTTGCCCTTCAGGCGCAGAAACCAGTTGATCTTGGCCGGGGTTTTCGTGGCGGGCATCTTACTCGGACTTCTCGTGGAGCCTGATCTTTTCCCGGATGCTCTCCTTCATGCCCTTTTCTCCCTCGCCTTCTGACTCCAGGGCCTTGCGCCATGCCTCGAGGGCCTTTTCATTGTCGCCCAGGGCCGAATAGGTGTCCCCGAGGTGGTCGAATAGGACAGGGTCGTCGCCGACCAGTTCCACCGCCTTCCGGAGCTCCTCCAGGGCCTTCGCGTATTTCCCCATCTTGAAGTAGACCCATCCCAGGCTGTCCCTTATGTAGCCGCTCTGGGGCTTGAGCTCGATGGCCCTCTGGATGAGCCCCAGGGCCTCGTCGAGGTTCATTCCCCTGTCGGCGAAGCTGTATCCCAGGTAGTTAAGGGCGTCGGCGTGGTTCGGGTCAAGCTCTATCGTGCGCCTGAGCTCGCTGACCATGCCGTCGAACCTGCCGGTCTTCTCGTAGACGATGGCGAGGTCGAAATGAAGGGCCGCAGAGTCCTCGTGGCGCGACAGTGCTTCCGAAAGGAGCTCTTCGGCCTCCTTGTACTTCTCCATCTGGATATATACGTTCGCCAGGTGGTCGTAGATGGCCGGCTCGTCCTTTTCGAACTCCAGGAGCTGCTTGTATGCCTTTACCGCATCCTCATAGCGCTCCTGAAGGGAGTAGATGAAGCCGAGGTGGAGATAGGCGTTCTTGTACTTCGGGTCTATCTCGAGGATCTTCTTCATCTCTTCTGCGGCCTCGTCATACCTTTCGAGCTCCTCCATGGCCAGGGCCATGTAGTATCTCGGGACTATCTCGTCAGGCTTCGAGCTGAGGACTTTTTCGAACTCCGAGATGGCCATCTGGTATTCGCCCTGCTCGAGGTAGAGGAAGGCGAGCTTCATGTGTATGTCCAGGTTAGACGGCTCGAGGGAGCGCATGATCTTTAGCTCCTCGATGGCCCTGTCGGGGTTCTTCTGCTTGATGTAGAACTGGGTGAGCTTTTCCCTGGCCAGGAAATTGTGGGGGTTGACCTCCACGGCCTTCTTGTAATATTTCTCGGCCTCGTCGTCGTTGCCCTGCTGCTCGGCTACGATTCCGAGGTTCACGTATGCCGAATCGAACATCGGGTTCAACTCCACGGCCCTCTGGAGTTGCCGACGTGCGCTGTCGAGGTCCTTGACCTCCATCTCTATCATGCCCATGTAGAAATGTCCGGTCGCATCGTTGGGCTTTTTCTCCAGCAGCTCCTGGAGCACCTTCCTTGCGTTGTCATAATCTTGAATCGAGGAGTACAGAACGCCCAGATGGAGATAAGCAACCTCGCGTTCGGGGTCGAGCTCGATGATCCTGCGGAAGACCGCGATGGCCTCATCCGTCCGCTGGCCGCTTGCGAGGAGCTGCCCCAGATGCGAGAGGGCGGGAACGTAGTCGGGATGTTCCTTTACCGTTTCCTGGGCCACCGACAGGGCCTCGTCGATGTTTCCCGTCTTCATGAGCAATTCTATGACCTGGGTTTTCAGAAAGGCGGAGCCGGGGTCGTAGGTGAGGGCCTGGCGGTACCTTTCGAGAGCCTCATCCCAGCGTCCCGATAACTCGGCCTGATAGCCCAGCATGTAGTTGTAGTATGCCTCCCCCGGGGGAGGGGACTGGCTGTCCTGGCCGTGCACTCCGGCGGGGATGCAGGATATTAAGAGAGCGGCTATCACGACAGCCGCGAAATTTCTTAACTTCATGAATAATTATTACATATGGGGACGAAAGGGTCAAACAAGACAGGTGGGGCGGCCCCGGCTTAAGGGGGCCGCCCCGCCTAAAAGCGCCGTTAGCAGGAACCCTTGCACTTGCAGGTAGTGGCGAGCTTCTTGACGAGTTTCTTGATGGTCATCAGGGGCCTCCTTTCCTGAAACACTTTTATTTAAGTTTACCAAAAAATTGGCATCTGTAAAAGTCCTTCCCCAGGGGATCGCCCAGCAGCTCGGCCCTGTAGCGGCAGCCGCCCCGGCAGACCCCCAGCATGTCGCAGTCGCACTTGAGGTCGTCGAGCCTTGTAGGTTTGAGCCTGCTCCAGCACTCGCGAAGTCCGCCGGACACGTGTCCCACGGGACGCCCGGCGTAAAAAGCGCATCTGGCGCAGCCCCCGTCGGCCATCACCGACATGAGGTGCAGGCCGCAGGCATGGGCTTCCGATTCCGACCCTCCGTGGAGGCCCTGGCCCCAGCCGTAGCGGAGGTAGCCCCCGGCCGTCTCGGGAGGCAGCGAGAAGGCCGGATTGTCCATGAGGTTCCCCTCGGTACAGGGCACGTCCACGACCCAGTCCTTGACCCCAAGGGTGCGGAAGGTCTCGTCAAGCTCATCGAAGTCCCCGAGGTTTTTCGCATGGACCATGGTGGAGACAGAGACATCGAAGCCCGCGCCCAGGGCCTCGGTTATGCCCCCCATGGCCCTGTCGAAGGCGCCTTTCCCCCTTATCTCGTCGTGAGCTTTCCTGAGGCCGTCTATGCTCACCTGTATCTCGTCGAAGTTCAGGCCGCGGAGGGTCGCGGGAGTAAGGAGTGTGCCGTTGGTCACGAGGATCTTTCTCAAGGCGTATCGCGGAAGGATCTCGTTGATTCCCCCGAAGCCCCTGTGCAGGAGGGGCTCCCCTCCCGTTATGATGGCCCTCAGGCCCTGCAGGGCCTCGAACTCGTCGAGCACCGCTCCCACCTCTTCGGCGGAAAGCTCCAGGTCTTCCGGGGGACCGATATAGCAGTGGCGGCAGCGGAGATTGCACCGGCGGGTTATCTGAAGCTCCAAGTATCTTAGCGATGGCGTGGGCGCGTCCTCGAGGGGCGGCCTTCTCGCCCCCGTCGCCTCGGAGGTGAGAATCCCCTCCGAAAGGCAGTAGCCCGAGAATTCGGCCGCGGATTCCGGAGCCTCGCAGCCTTCGGGCGAGGCGCATTTTTCGAGGAAAGAGAAGGCCTCTTCGTCCAGCTCGTAGAGCTCGTCCGTGGCTATTCCATAGAGGCTTGGGCGCTCCAGCTTCTTCAGGGCGAATCGGCCGCTCAGAAAGTAGCGCATATTTGATTATAAACCGCCTCGCGGCGATTGCACGAGCGGACGCCTAAAACCAGAACTTTATATTGACAAGCGGGCCTGATTCCAATATGTTAGAAGATAGCCCCAAGGGGCGGCCAGACTTCTCTCGGGAGCATCTTTCATGAAGCTCGGAATCCTCGTAACGACCGACAGGCATCTCGCCGACGTGCTCGGCATCGTCGACGCGGCGCTTGAGAAGGGTCACGAAGTAATCATCTTCAATATGGACGAGGGCGCCAGACTCCTCGCCGACGGGGCCTTCCACTCCCTGTGCGAGAGGGACAACGTCAGGATGAGCTACTGCGACCTTAATGCGAGACAGCTCAATATCGCCAAGGAAGGGATCCCGGGCGAAATTGCCTGCGGCAGCCAGCTCGACAACGCCCGCATGGTGCACGACGCCGACAGGGTCATCCGTCTCTGAGGCGCGGGGGCATGAAGATACTTCACATACTGTCGGACGGCCCGACGGACCTTGCGGCCAGGGTCATCGAAGCCCAGTCGGCCGAGCACGAAGTAGCCGTGCTGGACCTGACAAAAGGGGAGGTTCCCTACGGGAAGGTCATCGACGAGATATTTTCTCACGATAGGATAATTAGCTGGTAAATAAGGATAATACGTCTTTAAGAGGGGGTTAGCTATGAAGAGAGTGATGGCCATAGCGATGGTTCTGGTGTTGGCCGTTCCGTCACTGGCGTTTTCGTCAGACATGGCGGCGAAGCTCAACGCCATGCTCCTGAACGCCAAGGCGGAGGGCCATTGGCAGGTTAAGGCGGCGCAGGTGGCCCAATGGGTAGAGGAGGGCAGTGAGGACTTTCTCGTTGTGGACGTCCGTCCCAACCGCGAGGAGTACGAGGCGGGACATATCCCCGGCTCGATATACATCAGCTACAACGAGGTGCTCAAGCCCGAAAACCTCGAAAGACTGCCCAAGGACAAGATGATAATTCTCGTCTGCGTCACTGGGCAGACCCAGAACCTGCCCGTGCTGGCCCTGAGGGCGCTGGGGTACGATGCCAGGACCATGTCCTTCGGCCACAGCGCCTGGATCAAAGGGTACTACGGCGGAACTCTGATGAAGGGCGCCATCGAGGGCGCGGAAAAAAACGAGTATCCCCTTGTGAAATAGCCTCTGGTCCCCGAAGGGTTCGATTGCGGAGAATCTCCCTCGGAACCACGCTTTCCTCTCTGGCCGGGGACCGCGGGAAGCCCGCCCCGGTAGCGGTATGTTAATCTTTTATTAAAGGCCGCGACCTTGACGGGAAAGCAAAAAGATAGGGCCGTAAATTACCTCTCGGCCGCCTTGTTGGCCTTCGCCGTGTTTTTTGCGCTCTACGCTTTGCGCTTTGTGGACGACAACCGTCTGACGAGCTGGGCCATGGTCTTCAGGGGAGTCGATGTCATGGGGCTCCTGCCCGTGCTGGCTCTGGGGTCTTTCGCGGCCTATGTCCTCTCCGGCAGGCGCTTCGGGCCCGTTGCGCTGGGGATAGGCTCCTTTCTGGCCGCCATGCTTTTCTGGCGGGAGCCCGAGATGCTCGTGGACGCCTCCCGGTACTTCACACAGGCGAAGCACCTTGAACTCTACGGGCCGGGGTACTTCCTGGAGCATTGGGGCCGAGGCATCGAGGCCTGGACCGACCTGCCGCTGGTCCCGTTCCTCTACGGACTTTCTTTCAAGGTCTTCGGCGAGTCTAGGGTTACAATCCAGGTCCTTACTACGCTGATGTTCTCGTCGACGGTCGTGCTGACGTCCCTCATAGGAAGAGACTTTTGGGACGAGACCACGGGCGACCTGGGGGGCGCCTTCCTGATGGCGATGCCCTACCTGTACACCCAGGTGCCCCAGGTGCTTGTGGACGTCCCTTCCATGTTCTTCGTCACCCTCATGGTCAGCGCGCCCTGAAAGAGGGTGGCCCGGGATGGATCGGCCTGTCGGCGGCGGCGGTATCCGCCGCGGCATTGTCGAAATACTCCCTGTGGCTCATGCTCTCGGTGCTTTTCGTCGTTCTGCTCGTGCGCCTCGACGCAGAGGAGATAGATAAGCGCAAGGCCCTTGCGCTGCGAGGTCTGAAGATTTTCGCCTTCGGGGCGGTGATCCCCGTGCTTTTCATCATCTACAAGCACGGGGTCGTCTCGGGCCAGATGTTTCTGCTACTGACCTATCAGAAGGCCGGCCTCGAACGGTGGACCGAAAGCTTCGCCTCCACATTCCTATTCCAAATTAATCCATTCCTGACCGCCGCGGCACTTTATTCGGTGTACGCGGCAAAGAGGCGGCGGGATTTCAGGTATGTCGCGGTGGTTTGGCTCGTCTTCCTGATGGTCCTCCTTGATGTTAGGAGAATACGGTATCTCGTGCCGATCTTCCCCATGCTCGCCCTGATGGCCTCCTATGGCATACAGGACATAGAGACGGAAAGGCTGAGACGTTTCGTCGTTCTACTGGCGGTTACGTTCTCCCTTGTGGT
>JARRNG010000100.1:0-11078 GCA_037385265.1 Nitrospirota bacterium | reverse complement strand
GCTGCCGGGCGATGAGGCCCGTAACGCTTCTGTCGACCTTGTTTGTGAGGAACCGCTTGGAGCCCACCGAAACCAGCCTGAGCACCCTCGAGAGGGCCTCCCCCACGGTGAGCCCCTCGGGCAGCTCGAGGGGGCGGAGCTCGGGCGGGATGCGCTCCACTGTGAAGGTCTTCCTTGGCATCTCGCCCAGGACCTTCCTGAGTTCCAGGTCCACGGGGGTCGAGCCGTCGGCGCTATCGAAGAGCACCACGCGGCCGTCGCCGGTTATCTCGCCCACGAAGGCGCAGGGGACCTTCTCGCGGGCGCAGAGGGCCTCGAACTCCGCCGCGCACTCCGGCCTTATGAGGAGGGCGTCCTGCTCCTGGTACTCGGCCCCCCAGATCTCGAGCACCGAGAGGGTCTCGTCCCCCAGGGGTATTTTCCTCACGTCTATTCTCGCCCCGGCGGGCTCCACCAGCTCCTTGAGGACGTTGCAGTTCCCTCCGGCCCCCTGGTCGTGGATGCTTATGACGGGGTTTTCCCCGCCCATCTCCACGCAGGCCCTTATCACGCGGTTGAGCTTCTGCTCCATCTCGGCGTCGCCGCGCTGGACGGCGTTGAAGTCGAGCTCCTCGGGGTTTTCCCCCTGCACCATGCTCGAGGCCGCCCCGCCGCCCATGCCAATGCGGTAGGCCGGGCCGCCAACCTTGGTGACGAGCATCCCCGGCTCGGGCCTGCCCTTTTGGGTCTGGCCCGCCTCCATCTGGCCTATG
This sequence comes from Nitrospirota bacterium, assembly GCA_037385265.1. Classification (GTDB taxonomy): domain Bacteria; phylum Nitrospirota; class Thermodesulfovibrionia; order Thermodesulfovibrionales; family JdFR-86; genus JARRNG01. Next base: position 10,326 of record JARRNG010000100.1, on the reverse strand, counting down.
CCCCCGGTGAACATGATGGGCTTTATCCACTCCCTGCGCTCGCCCGAGGGGAGCCTCATGCCGAAGGAACGCGTGTAGCCCAGCACCACGGGCTCGCCGAACTTGTTTCCGTAGTCCGAGGCCCCGTTTGAGGCCTCTATCTCTATCTCAAGCGGCGAGGCCAGGTTCGGCGGATAGGAGAAGCCCCCGTCCTCCCAGGGGAGGGGGTGGTCGGGAATCCTCAGGTTGCCCACGCAGTAGGCGGCCGTGCCCGCCACAACGAGGCCGCCCCTTCCCACGGCCTGCACGTCCCGAATCCTCCCGCCCGTGCCCGTCTCGGCCCCGGGGAAGGGGGCCACACCGCTTGGGAAGTTGTGGGTCTCGGCGGTGAATATCACGTGGTAGTCCAGGTCCCGCTCGGCGAACCTCGAGGGGGAGCCGGGCCTCTCGGGCAGCATGGTCCTTATCCGGTATCCCCGTATGGCGCTTGAGTTGTCGCGGAAGGCGACGACGCTGTTCCGGGGGTTTTCCCTGTAGGGGCGGCTCACGATGTCTATGAGGCTTTCGGGCATCTCCTTGCCGTCTATGACCAGGCGGCCCTTGAAGAACCAGTGCCTGGAGTGCTCGCTGTTTGACTGGGCCAGGTCGAAGAACTCCACGTTGGTGGGGTTTCGCTTCATGTCCCCGGCGAAGAGGTCGTGGTAGTAGTCCATGTCCCAGTCGTCGAGGCCCAGGCCCATGCGGCGGTTTATCTCCTCTATGGCCCCCCGCCCCTCCTCGATGACGGGCACAGTGTAGACGGGCTCGGGTGTGACGCCGAGGGAGAAGCTGGCTATGCCCTCGGGGTAGACGAACTCGGTCATCCGGTCGTGAATCTCCTCCGCGAAGGCCTCCCGCTCCTCGGGGGAGAGGTCGCCGGCTATCTTGTAGCGCCTCGAGCGCTCCAGGCGCATGACCTTCGAAAGGCCCGCGGCGCGGCATACGCTCACGGCGTTCGTGGACCAGGCAGTCTGAAAGTTGAGCCTGGGGCCCACCTCCACGACGCCAGGCCCCGTAAGAAACGGCGAGTCGCCGAACCCCTCGGGCTCGAAGGTCTCCCGGAGGAGCCACCTGAGGACCTCAAGCTCCTCCCTCGAAAGGGGGCCGTCGAGGCCCACGTTATAGCAGAACTCCGTCTCCAGCCCCTCGAGGGCTATGCCCTTCTGCCTGAGCCTCAGAAGAAGGGCGTTCCTTCCGGCCTCGTCCAGCGCGGGGGTCCTGTATAGGTGTAGGAGCCATAACATACGGTGTATATATTACAGGATTGGGCGCTCCTCATGCAGGGGTAGTTTGCCCGTCTGCGCCCCTTGCAATGGCACCGGGCGGAGCCGCGGTAATCGCGGGAGGAGCGGGGCAATCCGATATGCTCCCGAAACGCTTCGGACCTCCCGACGTTGGGGGCCGTGTCGCCTCCCGGACGGTTTATGTTATCCTTATGGGTATTTGCGGGCAATTCTTTTCCGGAGGAGTTCGATGCTCAGGAAGACCCTTGTTTTACTGTTAGTCCTCGCGGCGCTTGGGGCCTGCAGCAAAAAGGAGGTAAAGCCCCAGAGCGAGGACTCGAAGCTCGCCGTGGAGGCCTTTTCCGCGGCCGAGGGGATGAGGAAGGCCTACGTCGCCAAGGACTTCGAGGCCCTAAGGAAGTACGCCACCGAGGACGGCTACCGCTCCATCGAGAAGCACTTCGGGGATTTCGACAAGGCGGAGCTGGAGTTCGCCAACCGCTGGGTCGAGATAGAGGGCGAGCGCCTGACCCTGAACGTCGCCTGGGAGGGCACCTGGACCGGGAGGGGTGAGGAGCGCAGCGGCCGCGGCATGGCGGTCTTCCAGTTCGAGGGCAGGCCCCTAAAGCTTGAGCGGATACTAAGGGCCAGCCCCTTCTCGGTGCCTGAATAAGTTCCCCCGTCTGTGTTAAAATTAAGTATCACCTCATTTCATCCGGAGGGCTGGGCTCTCTCTGACGCAGTGGTAACTCAAGGTGGATAAGTTTCACGAAGAGTGCGGTGTCGTTGGGGTCTTCGGATACCCGGAGGCCGCCAACCTCGCATACCTAGGCCTTTACGCCCTTCAGCACAGGGGGCAGGAGGGCGCCGGCATCTCCTCAAGCGACGGCAAGCTCTTCTTCACCGAGAAAGGCCGCGGCCTCGTGGCCGACATCTTCAGCGAAAAGCGCCTAAAGAGGCTCCCCGGCCACATCGCCATTGGCCATAACCGCTACTCCACCGCCGGCGGAAGCATCCTCCGAAACGTCCAGCCCATCGTGGCCAACTCCTCCATGGGCCTCCTGGCCATCGCCCACAACGGTAACCTCGTGAACGCCGACGAGCTGAGGACCGGGCTCGAGGAGGACGGGGCGATATTCCAGAGCACCTCCGACAGCGAGGTCATAATCCACCTCATCGCCCGCTCCAGGGCTGACACCTTCCAGTCGAAGGTGATAGACGCCCTCCAGGCCGTAAGCGGGGCCTTCAGCCTCGTCCTTCTGAGGAACAACGAGCTCATGGCCGTCCGCGACGCCCTGGGCGTAAGGCCCATGTGCCTGGGCGAGATAGACGGCGCCTACGTCGTCGCCTCCGAGACCTGCGCCCTGGACCTCATAGGGGCCACCTACATAAGGGACGTCGAGCCGGGCGAGATGCTCGTCATAGACGCCCAGGGGCTCCATTCCACCAGGGCCCTGCACAGCCCGCGGAAGGGCTTCTGCGTCTTCGAGTTCATCTACTTTGCCAGGCCAGACAGCTACATCTTCGGCGGCCACAACGTAAACGAGATAAGGAAGGAGTTCGGCCGCCAGCTCGCCCGGGAGGCGCCCGTGGAGGCCGACATCGTCATACCCGTGCCCGACTCGGGAGTGCCCTCGGCTCTGGGCTACTCCGAGCAGAGCGGCATCCCCTTCGACTTCGGCCTCATCAGGAACCACTACATAGGCAGGACCTTCATCGAGCCGAGCCAGAGCATCAGGCACTTCGGCGTCAAGATAAAGCTCAACCCCGTGCGCGACCTCCTACAGGGCAAGCGGGTCGTGGTGGTGGACGACTCCATAGTGCGCGGCACCACCAGCAAGAAGATAGTCAAGATGCTCCGCGAGGGAGGCAGGGCCAAGGAGGTGCACATGAGGATAAGCTCCCCGCCCACCGTGGGCCCCTGCTTCTACGGCATAGACACCCCCACGAGGCAGGAGCTCATAGCCACCTCTCACACGGTGGATGAGATAAGGAAGTACATCACGGCCGACAGCCTGAGCTACCTCAACCTCCAGGGCGTGAGGGACATAGTCCCCAACCCGGAGAACTACTGCACCGCGTGCTTCGACAACGAATACCCCATAAGCTTCCCCGGGGAGAGCATGGAACAACTCGAACTAATGTTTGGAGGCATTTGATGTCAGAGGAAAAAGTCGACCTCAAGGGCTATAAGACGCAGGTGGCCACCGTGACCAAGGCCACCCTGGAGCTTAACCAGGAGGAGGGCGAGCTCGTCTTCACCGGGCGCACCCAACGGGGCTACGAGATAGACTTCGACGCCAAGGTCGAGTGGGGCTGCATGCCCACGGAGTCGCTCCTTCTGAGCCTGGCGGCGTGCATGGCCATAGACATGGTCTCGTTCTTGAGGAAGATGAGGGCCGAGATAAAGGACTACAGGATGACCGTAGAGGGCCAGCGCAACGAGACCCCTCCCCAGTACTACAAGGTCATAGACCTCCATATCACCATCACCGGCAAGGGCCTCGAAAAGCGCAAGGTGGAGCGGGCCATCTCCCTTTCGCAGGAGAAGTACTGTTCCGTTTACCACAGCCTCCGGCCCGACCTCGTCGTAAACGTTAGCTACGACCTCGTGGAGAGCGACTGAGGCAGCCCCTCACGGCTGCGAGGGCCTTTCCGTTCTTTCGTCGGGTAGCCTTCGCCCTGGAGTTTACACGCCGCGGGAAGCCCGTGTCTTCCCGGCTTTAGAATATCGCCCCCTTCGAGGCCTTGCCCTTCACTTGGCGCCGAAGATGGAGTTATAGATTAGGGTGCCCTTTTCGCTGAAGGCAAGTATCTTGCCCAGGCTATCGGTGGCGTTACAGATTACCACTCGGCCCTCCGAGGCGGAGGTGTCGATGCCCGTGCAGGCGCCGGAGTAATAGAGCAGGGCGGCACCGTCGTAGGGGTTTTTTTCTTCCCTTCCGGTGTTGTAGTGGGTCGCCAGGGCGTCCATGACGTCCGCCAGGGTGGAGTAGGACCGCGCGGGATAGCCGGGGTAGATGACGGCGCAGGACTTGTTGGACTGGTTCGAGGGCCCACGGCTCCCCTGGCGCTTGCCTCCATGACCCGGTATCTCGCCTTTTCCCTCTGGCCCAGGAACGCCGGTATGGCGATTGCCGCCAGAACGCCGAGTATCGCTATTACCGTCAGGAGCTCGGTCAGGGTGAAGCCCTTCTGTCCCTTTACGCCCTGGGCCGATTCAGATGTCGGAAAAATCACTCCTTCTACCGTGAAAACCTTCCTAGCCGAAAGTTTAAGCGGCGATTGCTCCCCAGACGAGTGCGGACGTCATGCTTTTCCTAGCGAGTAATATGCACGTCCCGGGATGATTTGTCAACGGTTTATCCTTTGTAAAACCGTTTCGGTTGCATGTTGCGTCGTCAATGCAAAGCCAGCTTGGCGCGTCCCCCATCCTCTCTAAGGGGATACCGGGGAATTCATATCCGGATGAAACCCTTGACAAAGCCCCTCCATGAGATAACATCTACGGATAGGCGGGCGAAGCCCGCCATCAAACCAACTGGAGGTACAGGGTCATGAAAAGATACATGTTGCTTGCGGCAGTCGTTGCCGCCTGCGCCCTCTTAGTCGGCGGGGCGGCCTGGGCGGGGGAGGAGCCCGTGCTTGCGAAGGCGAAGATGCATAACGCCGAAGGAGAGAAGATAGGCTATGCCGTCCTCACGGAGGGGAAGGACGGCGTATGGATAGCCTTTGCCATCCACAGCCTGCCTCCCGGCCCCCACGCCTTCCACATACACGCCGTGGGCAAGTGCGAGCCTCCCTTCAAGAGTGCCGGCGGGCACTTCAACCCCTTCGGGCGGAAGCACGGCCTCAGGAACCCCGAGGGCGCCCACGCGGGCGACCTCCAGAACATTCTCGTCTCGCCCGACGGCACCGTGGCGGCCGTGAGGCTTGCGCCCCTTGTGACCATGGGCGAGGGGAAAAACTCCCTCTTTCAGCCCGACGGCACGGCCATCGTGATACACGAGGGGCCGGACGACTACGTGAGCGACCCGGCCGGCGACGCAGGGGCGCGCATAGCCTGCGGGGTGATAGAGAAGGCGAGGGCCAAGTAGGCCGGACTCGGGAGGTCTAGCCCTCGAGGGCCCCGGCCACGAGGGCGGCCAGGAGGGTTAGCTCCGCCGTATCCACCGTGCGGACGTCCAGGAGGAGTGTGTCCTCCCTTATGCGGGCTATCACCGGGGGCTCTCCTTCTCTTAGCCGCGCCTCGATCTGGTTTGGAGAGAGAGAGCCGCTTCTCACGGAGACGCAGTAGGTCTTAAGGGAAAACTCCGGCAGCGATCCCCCTCCGGCGAAGGCCCTGTCCTCCACGACCTCTATCTCGGCGCCGGTGGCCTTCCTAAGGAGGCTCCCGAGCTTCGCCGCCCGCTTCTTTACCGAGGCGGGCTCCTCTAGGAGCATGCTGAGCGTGGGGATGTTCTTTAAGGCCCCCTCTTCGTCCACGTACTCAGCGAAGACCGCCTCCAGGGCCGCCAGGGTTAGCTTGTCTATGCGTATTGCCCGGAGGAGGGGATGACCGGTGAGCCTCTCCACGGCGGACTTCCTGCCCACGATGATGCCGGCCTGGGGGCCTCCGAGGAGCTTGTCGCCCGAGAAGGTGACGAGGTCGGGGCCGCTTTCCACCACCTTTCTCACGGGGGGCTCGCCGGGTATGCCGTGGCGGGCCAGGTCGACGATCGAGCCGCTTCCGAGGTCGTACATCACGGTGATTCCCCTTTCGCGGCCCAGGGCCACCAGGTCCTCGATGGGCACGTCCTGGGTGAAGCCGGTAATGCGGTAGTTCGACTGGTGGACCTTGAGTATGAGGGCCGTCTCATCGCCCAGGGCGTTTTCGTAGTCCCTGAGGTGGGTTTTGTTGGTGGCGCCCACCTCCCTGAGTATGGCGCCGCTCTGCGCCATGACCTCGGGCACGCGGAAGGAGCCGCCTATCTCTACCAGCTCTCCGCGGGAGACGACGACCTCGCGCCCCCGTGCCAGGGCGCTCAGGCATAGGAGCACGGCCGAGGCGTTGTTGTTCACGACTATGCCGTCCTCGGCGCCGGTTATCTCGCGGAGGCGGCGCTGTATGTGGGAGTAGCGCTTTCCGCGCCTCCCCCTCTCGACGTCGTACTCCAGCGTGGAATATCCCCTGGCCACTCGCACAATGTTTTCAAGCGCGCTATCGGGCAGGGGCGAGCGCCCCAGGTTTGTGTGTATGACTATGCCCGTGGCGTTTATGACCGGCCTGAGGCTAAGGCGCGAAAGCCCCTCCAAAGCGAGCTCTATCTCCGGGGCCATGGAAGAGACCGAGACCTCGGCCTCGGCGCCGCCGGCTATGGCCTTCCTCCGACTCTCTATGGCCGCGCGCACGGCCTCGAGGACGTAGCGCCTTGGGTACCTCAGCAGCCAGTCCTGCCCCTCGGGGCCCTTCAGGACCTCGTCCACAGAGGGAAGCTCCCTAAGCCTCTCTTTCATGTGAGTTTTTTAACACAATTCACGCAACTTTGCAAATAAGGAGAATAAGGGGAAGGGGATTGCTCAGGAGGGGCTCCCGCCCTTTTCGATGTAGAGCGTGCGGGTGGGGTATGCGAACTCTATGCCCCGGGCCTCGAACTCCTCGGCGATCTTGAGGTTGATTTCCTGCTGGATGTCCATGTACCTGTTATAGTCAGGAACGAGGACGTAGTAGACCACCTCGAAGTTGAGGCTGGAGTCGCCGTAGTTTGCGAAGTGCGCCCGGTCGAAGCGGGTCTCGGGTGTCCCCTCGACGATGCCCCTGATGAGGCCCGGTATCTCCTTTAGCTTCGCCACAGGGGTCTGGTAGACGACGCCGAACTGGAAGACTATGCGGCGCTCGGCCATGCGCTTGTAGTTCCGGATGCGGGAGCCCGTGAGGTCGGTGTTGGAAAAGACGAGCTGCTCGCCGCTCAGGCTCCGGATGCGGGTGGTCTTGATGCCCGTGCTCTCCACGGTCCCCATGTTGTCGCCGATGATTATGAAGTCCCCGATCTCGAAGGGCTTGTCAAAGAGTATTGCGAAGTAGCTGAAGAGGTCGCCCAGGACGGCCTGCGCCGCCAGGGCCACGGCTACGCCGCCTATGCCCAGGCCCGCCACGACGGCCGATATCCTGAAGCCCAGGTTGTCGAGGAGGAAGGTGATGCCTATGCCCCAGATGGCGACCTTGGCGATGGGAAGGAGCCTCCTGAGGCTCCTCTTCCGCTCCTCCTCCTCGGCCCTGGCCTCCCAGTACCGCTCCAGGGCGTAGTAGACCACCGAGACGGCGAGGCGTATGCCCAGTATCGTAAGGAGGGCCACGCCGGCGATGTGAATAGCCTTCTGGACCTGGCTCGAAAGCTGGAGGTTCTGCACCGAGAGGTAGAAGACCCCGAAGTAGAGGATGGGGAGCACCTTCTTCTCCACGAGCCTTATCAGGAGGTCGTCTATAGTGGTGGCGGTGCGCTTGGCCTGCGCCTTGAGGCGGTGGACCACGATGGCCTCCACCACCCTGACGGCCACGATGCCCACGACGAGGATGGCCAGGCTGACGAGGTAGGCCGACAGGTCGTTGCCCAGGATTTCCCTGTGGAGAATGCCCTCCAGCATGGCTCAGATTATAACAGACGGGGGCGTTTCTTTAAATACACCCAGGCGTTGAAGGCGCAAAGCGCAAGGGTGAGGGCGAATATGGCACCGCGGGAGACGTCCATGTAGATTATCTCCTCCACGTAATGCACTATGAAGGAGCCCCCGTAGCCCAGCGAGGGGTCGTACTTCCTCCTGAGCCAGACCTCGAGGTGCGTGAGGGGGCAGTACCAGTCCGCCGCCTGCATCACCACGGCGAAGCCGAGGCCGCCCAGGTGGAGGTACTTCACCGCCCTGTATCTCACGCCGAGGAGCGCCCCCAGGACCAGGAATACTATCCAGAGGAAATGAAGGAGCACCACCGCCTCTGCCAGGACCCTGTAGAGCATTTCTTCAGCCGATCCCCCCGGCGGAAGGACGACGGACTACTTATTTAAAACCTCCGGCCAGTTCTTGTCGCCCTTTTTGATGTTACCGGGGATGTCTTCCCTCCAGCGGTCCTTGATGGCCTGGTTGAGGTTCAGGTAGAGCCTTCCGTCCGCGATGGTCCAGGCGTATGGGTCGATATCAGCCGTGGTCCCACGGCTCACGGCATACGCTCAATAGCCTCCGTACTGGGGGGCGTATCTTTCGGGGTCTTCCTTGAACATCTCCAGGTGCTCGCGGGTCGCGAAGCGCCACTTGGCGCCGTTCCACTCGTACTCGAACTCCTCGCTCCCCTTCGTGGGCTCTCCCCGGGTGAAGTAGGCCACCGGGTCGTAGCCCTTGATGGCCAGGCCGTCGGCCGTGGTGTTCACCGGGGGCAGGGCCTGGGAGGAGCAGGCGAGCATGACGACCGCGGCAGCGGCGGCCAGGCAAAGGACCAGCCTTACGGGTTTCGCCATATTATCCTCTCCTTTCGGTTTCCTCCGACTATTATCGCACGGGAGGCTGAAAAGTAAAGCCGGCGAAGTATAATTAAGGGATGAGCCACAGGAAGCGCCCCAAGGAGCCCCCGGTGCCCTCGGACAGGCCCGAGACCGTGCGGCAGGAGATAACGGCGCTCCTCAGGGGCGGAGGAAGGTTCACGGCCAGGGACATATCCGTAAACGTGGGCGTCAGCGAAAAGGAGGTCCTGGAGCACCTGGCGCACATCCAGCGGAGCCTCGAAAGGAGGGGCCCGGCCCTTGTGGTCACTCCCGCCGAATGCCGCAGGTGCGGCTTCGTCTTCAGAAAGCGCGACAGGCTGAAAAAGCCCGGGAAGTGCCCGGCTTGCAAGGGGCAGTCCATCGAGGAGCCCCTTTTCTCCATAGAGAGCTGAGCCCTCCGGCCCCCACTTGTAAGGCCGTCCCTTGACACCCGGGCGGCTTCGTGATACTTAATTAGTAACAATACTAATTTACGATGGGAGGAGTAATCATATGAAGAGACTGGCCGCATCGCTAGCGTTGGTCCTGCTCTTTCCGCTGGTGGCCCTTGCCTCCGAGGGGCATTCCGGCGCGGAGGGTTTCACGAAGCACTACGCAAACAGCCTTTTCGAGGTGACTGAAAACGGCCTCTACAGCGTGGAGATGCTCGTCCTGGGCGGCGAGCTCAGCGTCGGGATGAACACCCTCGACATCATAGTGCACGACGCCAAGGACTCCGACGTCATGGGCGCCGACATCACCGTGACCCCCTGGATGCCCGACATGGGCCACGGGGTGAAGGAGCAGCCCGTCATAACGGAACGGGGCGGCGGCCTCTACAGCGTCGAGAACGTGGAGATATCGATGCCCGGCCTCTGGGAGCTGAGGGTGCAGGTCGACAGGGGCGGACAGGAGGACGTGGCCGTCTTCTCCTTCCCGGGCGTCCATGCCGCCGGAGCCGCGATGGAAGAGCACATGCCCACCCACATGATGGTTCCCGAGGGGCTTAACGTATCTCACATAAGGATGTCGGAGGGCGGGGCCTTCAGGGCCGCCTTCGTAAGCGAGCCCACCCCCTCCCCGATAAACAAGGTCCACGGCTGGATGCTCTACGTCGAGACGGCCGACGGCACGCCGGTAACGGACGCCGAGATAACGATAAGCGGCGACATGCCCGAGCACGGCCACGGCATGCCCACCAAGCCCAGGGTCGCACGCAACCTGGGGGGCGGGGTATACGACGTGGAGGGGATGAAGTTCCAGATGCCCGGCTGGTGGGTGGTCAACTTCACCATAAGCTCCGGGGGCGTGGAGGACAGGGTAACGTTCAACCTGCAGTTAAGGTAGCGGAGGTGCTTAGATGAAAATGAAAATCCTTACGGCCCTGCTTGCGGCGGGGGCGTTGGCGCTTTTAGCGGCCCAGGCCTTCGCCGTCCACCCTGCTGGGCCCCACGCCTGGAGCGACTCGGAAAAGAACGTGCTCCGGAGCCTCTGGATAGGGAGCCTCGGCCCCCTTCCGGCGGACCCCTCCAACAAGTACGCCGAGGACCCCAAGGCCGCGAGGCTCGGCAAGAAGTTCTTCTTCGACAGCCGCT